>NZ_BAAHYK010000009.1:0-150043 GCF_054657595.1 Desulfocicer niacini | reverse complement strand
CCTTCTGCAGCCTGAGAATGGTCAGCGATTATGAACGGCTGTTTTATCAACCCATTGTTCATCGCCTTGAAACCCTATTGGATGATAATGCCAGGGAGGCCGCCACCCTGGCATGTCAGGAAAACAGGCTTCGCACCCGGTGGAAAGATATTGTCATCGGGCTGCCTTCCCAGAATGCCAAAGGGCCGTTTCGCACCGGTGATGTCTTCCAGGTAACAGTGGTGGTGGGGATGGGGGAATTAACCCCGGAAGAACTGTTTGTGGAACTTTATACCGGACACATGAAATCAGTGGATACCCTCCAGGGAATTCACACCATTCCCATGACCCTGGCCGAAGCTCTGGGTAATGGAAATTATCGTTACACCTGTGAGGTCCCCTGCAGTTTTTCTGGGCGATTTGGTTTCACGGTAAGGACCAGGCCCGAAGGGGATGATTACATGAAATCTCTGCCCGGTCTGATCACCTGGTCTTAGGGCGATTATATCCGATTAAATCCTTTAACCCTCCCCATTGAAATCTGCCCCATTTTCTCCCCCCCCGGAAGGTTTTCGTGGGGGGACGACACCCGTCGCAGAAATATTTTTCAGCGCTTGAATTATTTAGATTTATAACGTAAATTTAACATACGCGGAATTGATTGCAAGGCTCTCGGCACACGCAGGAGGATATCGCAAATTCTCAAGTTACAGGCAATTCTGTTTAAATTCAAGCCTTTTGAACGTTCCCAGTAATTTGAACGCTCCCAGTAAAGGGGAATCATATCATGTCGCATCAAGCCCCGAAGGATTCTGAACGAACCCATGGCCGCGCTGGCCACATCGTTGTATTCACCTTACAAAAGGATACTGCAAAGGTTCTGGGTGTTATCCCCGGACGGCAGAAATACGTTTCTGCGTTACGGGTGTTTCTGCTGTTTGTGTGTTTGTTTTCATTGTGCGGTGGCAATGCGCTGGCGGACAATAGCATAAAAGGACCACGGATCATCCGCGTGGGAGCCTACGAAAATCCACCGAAAATTTATACCGATGAGGCCGGGGAAGTTGTGGGATTATTTCCGGATGTCCTCAATTATATCCTCCAGAAAGAAGGCTGGGAGATTCATTATATCCATGGTAGCTGGACGCAGTGTCTGGATCGCCTGGAAAAAAATGAGATAGATCTCATGGTGGATGTGGCCTATTCCCAGGAGCGGGCCAGAAAGTATCTGTTTTCCCACGAAACCTTCCTTGTCAACTGGGCCACGGTTTATACCACCGCAAATCAATCCATCACCTCTCTTATTGATCTCAATGGTAAGAAAGTGGCTGTCATGAAAAACAGCGTCCACACCGAAGGGATGGGTGGCATTAAGCAACTGGCGCTTAATTTTGATATGGACTGTACCTTTGTGGAGGTGGATACCTATACCCGGGTGTTTGAACTTTTATCCAGCAATGAGGTGGACGCAGGTATTGTCAACCGGATTTTTGGTTCCCTGGCTTCCCAGTCCTATGATGTAATAAAAACCCCCGTTATTTTTAATCCAAGGCACCTTAAATTTGCCTTTCCCAGGGATTCTGCCCTTGCCCGGTCCTTGATTGAAGCGATAGACCCACGTCTGTATGATCTTAAAAAAGATCCCGGCTCCATTTATAATAAGGCACTGTCTGTTTATTTGTCCGGCCTTCCAAGGGAGTTGATTTTTGCCCCGCCGGAAAGGCCCAGGGCGGTGACTGTGGTGCCGCTGACTCCCCAGGAAAAGGCATGGATTCGGGAATACCCCACCATTCGTATCGGCATTGATCCTGAGTTTGCACCCTTTGAATTCATCGGCCCTGAAGGTGGGTACAACGGCATTGCATCGGATTATTTGAATATTCTGAAACAACGGCTGGGTCTTGACGTTGAGATGATGAAAAATTTGACCTGGAAGGAGGCAATGGAAAAGGCTCAGAACAGGGAGATAGATCTGTTGCCCTGTGTCGGTATCACCCAGGAGAGAAAGAAATTTTTTAAATTCTCAAAGCCTTATATTAATTTTCATCGTGCCATTATCACCCGCACCGACACGGCTTTTCTTACTGGACTGAGCGATATTGAAAGCATGAAAGTGGCCATTCAGAAGAACACTTCCCACGAAGGCTATCTGCGCGAACACTCCTCCATTGAGCCCCTCCTTTATGACACCCTTCAAAAGGCCCTGCTGGCGGTTTCAAACGGTCAGGCCCAGGCGTTTGTGGGTAACATTGCCTCCACAACCTATTGGATTCGAAAGCTGAACCTCACCAACCTCAAGGTGGCTGCCCCGGTTACCCAGGATACCCAGACCCTGCATTTTGCCGTGCGTGAGGACTGGCCGGAGCTGGTGAGTATCATCAACAAAGGCCTCTCTTCCGTTACGCCGGAGGAAGAAAATCATATCCGTAATCGCTGGATCAACATTGAATATAAACCTGGGATTGCCCCACGGGTTGTGTGGGGCTATCTTTTACAGATATCCGGGCTTGCCCTTGTCATTTTCATGGTGATTCTGGTGTGGAACTACAAACTGAAAAAGGAGATTCAAAAACGTATTGAAATAGATAAGAAGTTGTCCGAGGCCAACAGAAATCTTAAAAAACTGGACCAGTTGAAAAGTATGTTCATTGCCTCCATGAGCCACGAACTGCGAACGCCTTTAAACTCCATCATCGGATTTACCGGGGTGATCGTCCAGGGCATGACCGGCCCGTTGAACGATAAACAGAAGGATCACCTGACCCGGGTTTACAACTCCGCCCGGCATCTGCTGTCCCTGATTACAGATGTCATTGATATCTCTAAAATTGAAGCGGGCAGAATAGATGTGTACCCGGAAGATCTGCTTCTTTCAGAGATTGTTGATGAGGCCGTCATTAACATCGAACCACAGCTGAAGGCCAAACAGCTGAAACTTCTTCAATACATTCCCCGGGATCTGAAATTACACACCGATAGAAAACGGCTGCTGCAGTGCATCATCAACTACCTGAGCAATGCCGTTAAATTCACCGAAACCGGCAGTATTACACTCACTGCCGGAAGGTGCGGTTCAAGACCTTCAGGGGAAATATCCCAGAGGCCCACTGAAGGTATTTCTGAAAACAATTGTGGCGATAACCCGGATGAAAGGATGGAAATCCTGGTTACGGATACAGGGATTGGTATTCCTGAACGGGATCATCCCAGGCTGTTTGAAGCCTTTGAACGATTGGATTCTCACCTGCGGATCAAGTCGGGGGGGACGGGCCTTGGCCTTTATCTGACCCGGAAACTGGTCACTGAAATTTTGGGTGGTGACATTGTATTCCAGAGTGAAGAAGGCAGGGGGAGCACCTTTGGATTTGTGATTCCCATCACACTTGTCGGGGGAAATAACCAATGAAAAGAGCACTCGTGATAGAAGACAATGATAACAATATGGAATTGATCACGTTTATTCTGGAATCCAATAATTACGACACCATAAGAGCTGAAACAGGACAGGCAGGGATAGACCTTGCCATCCGGGAACGACCCGATTTTATTATTCTGGATATCCAGTTGCCCGATATCATGGGAACCGATGTCTTAAAGCAAATCCGCGCCTCGGAGATCGGTGATACCATCCCTATTATTGCCATGACCTCCTATGCCATGGCCGGGGATCGGGAAAAACTGCTGGGTGCCGGATGTGACGGCTATATTGAAAAACCCATTGATCCCATCATGGTCATGAAACAGATCGAAAAGGTGATAGGAGTCTGTGGATGAAAATTCTCATTGCGGAAGATAATGAAGATTCCCGGATTTATCTGGAGACATTGCTTGCGGCAAACGGCTACCAGGTGGAAAGTGCTGAAAATGGAAAAATTGCCCTGGCATTGGCCATGCGCCAGGCCCCGTCTTTGATCATTTCCGATATTCTCATGCCTGAAATGGATGGGTATGCCCTGTGTCGAGCCGTCAAGTCCGACGAGAAGCTGCGGTGCATTCCTTTTGTATTTTATACCGCCACTTATACCGATCCCAAAGATGAAAAATTAGCCATGGATATTGGTGCTTCTCGATTTCTAATCAAGCCCATGGAGATCGATCCCTTTCTGATGGAGATCAAAACCCTGCTGGAAAATCATGAAGCAGGAAAACTGCAGGTACCGGAGACCCTCCCGGAAAATGGATGGGAATTTGGCAATGCTTACGCAGGGGTGCTTGCCAGAAAACTTGATCAGAAAGTGCGTGAACTGGACAAGGAAAAGCAGCAGATGGCAAGGGTGCAGGAGAGTCTGCAGCAGGCCCAGAAAATGGAGGCCATCGGTACCCTGGCCGGGGGAATTGCCCATGATTTTAACAATATATTGACCCCCATCATCGGGTATACTGAAATGACACTGCTGGATTTGCCCCAGGGCTCCAGGGGACATGATAATTTACAACAGGTACTGGCGGCGGCCCACAGGGCCAGGAAGTTGGCCCGGCATATCCTCACGTTCAGCCGCCACACGGAAGAGGACAAGGAACCGGTATTGCTCCAGGACTTGATTAATGAATCTTTGAATCTCCTGCGGGCCACCATTCCCTCCACCATCGAAATTCGAGAGGCCATTGATCCCCATTGCCATGCCGTGACTGCCAATGCCACCCAGATGCATCAGATTATGATGAACCTGTGTACCAACGCTTACCATGCCATGCGTGACACCGGGGGAATCCTGGCGGTTTCCCTTTCGGAGATGGACGTCACCCCTGATAATTACATGACGGTTCTAAACTTACAGCCGGGAAAGTACCTGAGGCTTGAAATCAGTGACACCGGTACCGGCATTGACAAGGATAAACAGGACCGAATTTTTGAACCCTATTTTACCACCAAATCCAGGGATGAAGGTACTGGACTTGGGCTGTCGATGGTCCATGGTATTGTCACCAGCCATGGCGGGCATATTTCCGTGTACAGCGAGCCGGGAGAGGGTACTGTGTTTCACGTTTATCTTCCTGTCGTGGAGAATGAAAGGGCCGCGCCATCCCCCTTGTCTTCCCGGCCGGTTTCCGGTGGAACCGAGCGGATTCTGGTGGTGGATGACGACGAGATCATCGGAAATATGGAAAAGGCCCAACTGGAACGTTTCGGTTATCAGGTGACCGTTGCCGGCAATGGAAAAGAGGCCCTCGCTGTGTTCAGGGAAAATGAGCATGCCATTGATCTGGTGATTACAGACATGACCATGCCCCATCTGACAGGTGCGGAACTTGTCCGGGAACTTCGAAAGATCCGTTCAGCGCTTCCCATTATTCTCTGCACAGGATTCAGTGATCTCATTGATAAAGAGAAAGCCCTTGACTTGGGAATTGAAAAATATCTCATGAAACCGGTGGGTATTCAGGATCTGGCCAGGGCGGTTCGGTGTGTCCTGGATCAAAAATAGGCTAGTGGTTCAGCAGATCTGCAGGTCGTCTGGTCGTTTCGCCCCCATCCCAAGTGCTCCCATGTGTGATGAATCCCTTTGCTGATATTGATTACAAGATCGATCCGTCATCATAATTACCTGTCCATCCCTGATAAGACCCTGGAATGAAACGGGGGGGCATCTCAAATGATCTAAGTTCAAAATCCATTCTGAAAGTCAACTTATCATATCCGATTTACCTTTACCCTTCCAGCCATCTTCAATTTAACAGCCTTTTCAACATAACCTACGTGGCTGTATCCATCAGGCAATAGTAAAAATGAGATCTCCATGATTTCAGACTGTTGGACGGAGTTTTATATAGACTTCCATGCCGGTCCGTCAACACAACGAAGAATGAAAATGGTATTATGCCTTCCCCACGGCCATCCGGTTCGGCCCGGGAGCGTTGGGACACTTTTGCCCTGCTGGTTTATATCCCAGGAGCTGCGGGCAGGTTTTTTTCAAACATTCTGCTCCCCACCCTTGAATGGTCGATTTTGTGATCAAGCCCATCAAGTTAAAGGATACCGTTATTGTCAGCCTGTTTTTTTTGTTTGTAAATGAACATCTGTGTTGTAAAATGAAAGTATAATATTGCCAAATGCCCGGGGCAATGCTAATGAACACAGAAGAATTGATTTGTTTTTTCAAGTGATTAATCCTGAATATGAAACATGTTGTATTGTGAATAGTACTCTTTTAATGCTTCGCTGTGTCTGTCAGGACATGTGAGTTTCTATTAGAAAATAAGATTTCCGAGTATCCTCAGCAGAGCCCCCCCGACGGGCAATAGGAACCGGCCAATTGAGCCGTCTACGGTTCCGGCCCGGGTCCATTGCCTGTCTGGGGACGGCATGAAGGCATTTTTAATATTCGTTGTGTCCGGCAGGACATGCCTGTTTATATGAAAAAGAAGGTGCTGGGTTTTGGGTGCTGGGTGCTAACAGCAACTATTTTTTCATTATTCGTTGTGGCAGGTGTTTACTGCCATGTATGTTTATATGAAAAATGGAGGGAAAAAAGTGGAAACCGAAGTATTAATCATCGGGGGCGGGGTAACCGGCACCGGCATTGCAAGGGATCTTGCCCTGCGGGGGATTGTCTCAATTCTGGTGGAAAAGTCAGATATCAATGCCGGTGCATCCGGCGGGAACCATGGGCTTCTCCACAGTGGTGCCAGGTATGTGTCCAATGACATGGAAAGTGCTAAAGAGTGCATGGAAGAGGGACGGATACTCAAACAGACAGCCCCCCACTGCATTGATGACTGCGGGGGAATGTTTGTGGCCCTGGAGGGGGATGATGAAAACTATGTGGCTGATTTCCCAGGCTTCTGTGAAGAAAGCGGGCTTGCCAGTCATTTTTTGAGCCCGGAAGAAGCCAGGGAACTGGAGCCGGAACTTTCTTCAAAGCTCATTGCCGCCTGTGCGGTGGAGGATGCGGCCGTTGATCCTTTTATGCTTTCCCTTGAAAACATGGCCCATGCAAAACAGCTGGGGGCAAAACTGTTATGCCACACCCGGGCTGTGAAATTCATCCTGGGGAGTCATAACATTGAAACTGTGCTGTTGGAAGATACCCGGTCGGGCAGGTCTATGAAGGTGCATCCCCGTGTGGTTATCAATGCCGGTGGTGCCTGGGCCGGATACATTGCTGCCATGGCCGGGGCCTCTTTACATATTTTGTGCTCCATGGGAACATTGCTGGTGACCCAGTCTCGGATTACCAGCGGGGTGATAAATCGCCTGCGCCCCCCTTCCGATGCGGACATCCTTGTACCCGGGGGCACGGTGTCCATCATCGGCACCACTTCCCGGAGGGTGGATAATCCTGATTTTATTGCTCCCACGGTGGCGGAAACCGATCTAATTGTGTCCCAAGGGGCTCAGATGATTCCGTTGCTTGAGAAGGTGAGATATATCAGGGCCTATTCCGGAGTTCGCCCCCTGGTGGGATCTGAAGCCAACGGATCTGATGACAGAAACGTTAGCCGGGGCTTTACCTTGTTGGATCATGGGGAAACCGGGGTTCACAATTTCATTACAATTACAGGCGGAAAACTCACCACCTTTCGATTGATGGCGGAAAAAGCTACAGACATGGCCTGTGGGAAACTTGGCAATAAAAATTCCTGCCTTACTCGCACGGAACCCTTGCCCTCCACCATGGAAGGCAAATGGACGGAACCGGGACTGGCACCGAAGCGCTGGATGGCCAAGCCCCATGGCGAGACGGACAAGCTGCTTTGCGAGTGTGAAATGATATCTGAAAAAACCATTGATGATATTGGCTGTGAGTTGAAGAAAAATAATGAAATCCCTGATTTATTAAATATCGGCAAGCGCAGTCGCCTGGGTAAGGGGCCCTGTCAGGGGGCATTCTGCAGTGTTCGGGTGCTGGCCCACATGTATGACAAGGGGGCATTGACCGGCACCCATGGCATTGATGATATCAAGGCCTTTCTCAATGAACGATGGAAGGGGCAGTTGCCCATTTTCTGGGGAGACCAGCTCATCCAGGCCGAACTCACCGAAGCCATGCACTGTGGATTTTTTGATCTTGAATTGGCAGGTGATCATGACAATGGATAATCAAACGGATATCAAAACAGACATTCAGGCAGATCTCAGCATCATCGGCACCGGCATGGCTGGTCTTTCTGCAGCCCTGTTTGCCCTGGATCAGGGCCTTAGCGTGGTGCTCACGGGGAAAATCAGTTCCATTCATTTTGCCACAGGACTCATGGATCTCATGGGTGTGTATCCCCCGGGATATCAATGGGATGATCCTTTTGCCGCCATTGATCGAATTAGAAAAGAGGTGCCAGAGCATCCCTATGCCGCCATTTCCAATGAAGACATTGATAAGGCTCTGGGCAGGGTGCAACAGTTTCTGGGTGCTCAGGGGCTTCCCCATCGACGTAAAAGAACCCGGAATGTAGATATCATCACCTCCATGGGAACCCTGAAAAAAAGTCATCTGATTCCCCTTTCCATGTGGCAGGGGGTGGCGGTTCTGGAAAGGCGCCTGCCCACACTACTTGTGGATTTTACCGGACTGAAAATATACAGTGCCCGTCAGATTGTGTCAGCCCTGGGGGCGGACTGGAAGGGCTTGAGGGATGCCACCATTCAGTTTCCAGGCATGGAACTCATGGAAGAGGTCTTTCCAGAGCATATGGCAAGATCCCTGGATGTTGCAACGAATGTGGAAATACTTGCCCGGAAGGTTTTACCCCTGATAAAAGATTCAAAAGCCGTGGGTTTTCCTGCCCTTCTAGGCATGTATGTTTCGTGTAAAACCATCCGTACCCTGGAACGCCTGCTGGGTGTCACAGTTTTTGAAATTCCCACACCGCCGGTATCTGTGCCCGGAATTCGGCTCCAAGAGCTGTTTTTAAAGGGCCTTCAAAAAAATGATGCCTTGCTTTCTTTGCCAGAAATGGTAAAAAGAGTTGAGAGTTTTTCCAATGGAACGTACAGAATAACTGCCGGAGAATCCGGGACTCTCAAGCGAATAGAATCAAAGGGTGTCATCCTTGCAACGGGACGATTTCTGGGAAAAGGATTGACGGCGGAACGTACCGGCATCCGTGAAAGCCTCATGGGGATTCCGGTGGTCCAGCCCGGGGGAAGAGACAAATGGCACAATGCCCATCTGTTTGATCCCCTGGGACATCCGGTAAATCGTTCAGGTCTCCAGGTTGACAGGATGTTTCGACCATTGACAGAGACATCAATGCCCTTTTCTCCAGGCCTGTTTGCTGCAGGCTCAATTCTGGCTCACTGTGACTGGACCCGTTTGAAGTGCGGGTCGGGCGTCGCCATTGCAACGGCCCATGCCGCAGTCAGGGCTTTTTGTAAAAGGTATAAGTGATTGATACGTTTTTTTAGGTTGTTATTTTCAAAACTGTCTGGGAAAAAAAGTGAACACCCTGTGGACGAAACCGGTTCTCCAGATCCTGCGCCCGTCGTCCACCATCAGAAGACCTCTGAGATAACAGCCGGAATATCTGATCCGGCATCAGATGCCGTGCCTTCTGAACCGGCCCCGGCCCCGGCTCCAGCTCCGGTTCGTCGCCCCCCCCGCCCCAGAAAACCCCCATGGTCCCTGGACGCATTTCAGGTTCCCCCCATGGAAGGAAAATCGCGTTTCCATGACTTTAGACTTCCCTTGAGTCTCATGCACGCCATTGCAGATTTGAAATTTGATTATGCCATGCCGGTGCAGGCGGAGGTCCTTCCCCATGCGCTGGAGGGAAAGGATGCCACGGCAGAGGCCCAGACCGGAACGGGAAAAAGTGCGGCATTCCTGGTGAGTATTTTTACGCGGCTGTTGCGAAATCCCCTTCACGGCAAGCGGGAAAAAGGCACCCCCCGGGCCCTGATTCTGGCCCCCACAAGGGAGCTGGTCATTCAGATTGAAAAGGATGGTAAAGACCTTGCCAAATACACCCCCCTTCGCATGATTTCTGTGTTTGGGGGGATGGATTATCGAAAACAGCAGGATATGCTCATCAATCGCCATGTGGATGTGGTGGCTGCCACACCGGGCAGGCTCATTGATTTCATGGGCCAGAAGATCATCAATCTGAAAAAGGTGGAAATTCTGGTGCTCGATGAGGCCGATCGCATGCTGGACATGGGGTTTCTGCCCGATATCCGTCGGATTATTTATGCCACCCCCAACAAAGATCAGCGTCAGACCATGTTTTTCAGTGCCACCTTAAGTCCTGAAATATTGCGTCTTGCCTCCCAGTGGACAAAGGATTCGGTTAAAATAGAAATCAGCCCGGACCAGGCGGCCTCGGAACGCATCAACCAGAAGGTTTACATTGTCACGGAATCTGAAAAATTTGTACTGCTTTATAACCTTATTCACGGGGAAAACCTGGAACGAGTGATTGTGTTTGTCAACCGAAGGGATACCACAAGACGGCTGGCCCATAAGTTCAAGGAATACGGTCTGGACGGGGATATCCTCTCCGGTGAGGTGTCCCAGGCCCGCCGGGTTAAGACCCTGGATGCCTTTAAAAATGGACGTATAAAAATCCTTGTGGCCACGGATGTGGCGGCCAGGGGGCTTCATATAGAGGGGGTCAGCCACGTGATCAACTATGACCTTCCCCAGGAACCAGAGCATTATGTGCATCGCATCGGCCGTACCGGTCGTGCGGGTGCAGACGGTATTTCTGTGAGTTTTGCCGATGAGAACAGTTCTTTTTATATTCCGGCCATTGAAGCGGTGCTCGGGGAGTCACTGGTGTGTGAGTATCCCGATGAGGAGATGCTTGCAGCCCTCCCCAAACCCATGAAGATCCGGGTGGAGCGTCCCGAGAATGCCAGAAAACGTTCTGGTTCTTCATCTTCCCGGCGACCCTCCCGGAACACACGATCCAGGAGGCGACGTCCCCCAGCCTCAGGGAAAAAGAAAACGATCTGAACTTGACACCTTGAAACCATTTGTTATAAAAGGATATCTTACTTCAGTGGCGGACCGAGCCCCTGCCTGGTGCCGGATTTTTCATAAAAATCCCGGGATCTTTAAACCTTAAGATCCGTACCACTTGAGCAGTTTTTTTTAATGACCTCAATGGTTGAGGTGGCATCGTAGAAAACCTTTGAGAGATACGTAAAAGAAGGAGTTGAACATAATGTTTGGTTTGGGAATGCCTGAGATCTTTTTGATTCTGGCCATTGCATTGATGGTGATTGGTCCTAAAAAATTGCCCGATGTGGCAAAGACCCTGGGACGCGCCATGGGAGAATTTAAAAAAGCGGCCCAGGACTTTAAAAAAAGCATGGATGTGGAAAGTACCATCAATGAGTTCAAGGAACCGGCCATAACCGTTGCCGATGATCTTAAAAAAGCCGCTGACGTCATAAATCCCCTGTCTACACAGGCAGATGGTACACCCCTGGAAAAGGCCAAAGCCCCTGAATCTTCTGTGCCAGGGACAGCTGATTCAGAGAAAAAGACAGAAAGAAAGACCGTTGAGGCATCTCTGGATCCCTTTCCTGCCAAGGAAGTACCCCTCTCCGGGGATTTGTCTGCCGATGATGATACCCCTCCCATGAAACAAAATAAGGATGAAAAGGGAATATGACCCTGGAAGATGATAAAACACCCTTCACCGACCATCTTACCGAATTAAGGGATCGTCTGGTTCGATGTTTCATTGCCGTTGGGGTGGGCTTTGTTGTTGCCTATTGCTTTAAGGAAAAACTCTTTGATCTTCTCATGGCTCCCCTGGTAACGGCCATGGGTGAAAATCAGAAAATGATTTTCACAGGGCTGCCCGAGGCCTTCTTCACCTACCTGAAGGTGGCGCTCCTGACCGGTATTGTTGCGGCGGTGCCGGTTCTGTTTTATGAATTCTGGATGTTTGTTTCCCCAGGACTCTATCGTCAGGAGAAAAAGTTTCTCATCCCGGTGGTGCTGCTGTCCATTTTCTTTTTTGCCGTTGGTTCAAGCTTCGGCTATTTCATTGTATTTCCCTATGGATTTCAGTTTTTCCTTGGATTCGCATCGGAAACCATCCAGGCAATGCCATCCATGAAAGAGTATCTGGGATTTGCCTCCAAGATGCTTCTGGCCTTTGGTTTTGTTTTTGAATTGCCCTTGGTCATTACCTTCATGGCACGTATGGGCCTTGTTACAATTGACTTTTTGACTAAAAATCGTAAATATGCGGTGTTAATTTTCTTTACCGGATCGGCCCTGATCACCCCCCCTGACGTCGTGACCCAGATTATGATGGCCATTCCCTTGATGATTCTTTATGAGATCAGTATTGTGGGGGCCAGGGTGTTTCAGAAGAAAAAAGCATCTGATGATGAGGACGAGGACGAAGAAGAGAACAACAAAGATGATGAAAAAGAAGCGTCCTGAGGGGCTTAGATTCTTATTTCTGATTTTCGTGTTATTTTGGCAAGAGAATCAGAAAACCTTTTTGGTTCTGACTTGTTCAAGTTAGGATGTCAGACCTTATTGATTTATCCGTTATCAAACCCGGACGGCTTGATTCGATGGATATCGCCCCTGGGAAATGGTAAATTGAAAAATGCTGACTCCCTATGGTACATGCGGGCAGTTACTGTGTAAGTTAGTCGGAGTGCCATGGGGTATTCCGCGTTTTTTTATATGAAACCTGGCCCAACACAAATGACCACAGTGGGCTGGCGTTTCAACCTTTGTTGTGGCAGGCAGCATACTGCCATGTGGGTTATAATGAAATATTGCAAAAGGAGTGTACGTGATGAAGAACAGAAGGCTTTTAACATCTTTGATGGCCGCAGTAATGGCAGTTCTTTTTGTGTCTGTGGCGGTGTATGCCGGCACACAGGCTGCAGAAAAAATGACCATGGAGACCAAAGGCTATGCCAAACACACCAAGGGGCTGGTGACCTTTTCCCATAAGGTGCATGCTGAAAAATATGGTATTGCCTGTGGTGAATGCCATCATGATGACAAAGGTGCTCCTCTGGCCCTGAAGGGTGGCGAGGATGTTCAGGGTTGCGTGGCCTGTCATAAAGAGACCGGCAAGGCGCCCAAGGGCGAAAAACTCAGCAAAAAAGACAAGATCATGAAGTATCACAAAGAGGCACTCCATGCCAATTGCATCGGCTGTCATAAGGATCATAATAAAGAAAAAGGTTTAAAGGCCAAAGACCCCAACGCCGCTCCCCAGAGCTGCAAGGACTGTCATCCCAAAAAAGGTTGATTGGAAAGTCGCGGGTAACATAATAAAAACGGCTTTGGAAAAATAAAAAGGGCTTTTGCACATCATGGTGCAAAAGCCCTTTTGTTATTGGTATATGCAGGTTTATTTGGCCTATGGGAATTGTGTGGTGTCAAGCCCAGATGGAAATTGTGGCGTGAATTAGAAAGGACTGATTTTATATAAATTTGTGATGGTCGCTTCTTTAAGAGGGAATCGTAATAAGGGATTAAGAATCTGGGGTGATGTTTCGATTTTTGTAGAGCAGGGCCTGTTTTACCATGGCATGGGACCAGAATGAGGCACAGGATGAAAGGGTATGGGTATAGGTGCCAAACACGTTGTATCGGCAGAAGCCATCTTTTTTATCAATGATTCCTTTGCCCCTTTCCATGGAAAAGGCCATTTCATTTTCCTGGTACTCAATGTCAATTACGTGGGAATACCTGAATTCGTGTCCCCGGATCACCGTGTCTTTTTCAAAGAACGGGTTTTCCTGGATGACCCTTACCTGTGTGTAGCCGTGTCCCACAGGGCGTTTGGAAAGGCCAAAGGATATGGGTAAAATGTCCGCCATGGGGTATGTGACACCCGCCAAGGTGAGGCTTTTACCAAGGAAGATCAGTCCACCGCATTCGGCATATATGGGCAACCCTTTCATGGCAAGGGATTTAAGCTGATTTCGAAAGCTTTCATTGTTGGCAAGTTGTGCGGCGTGGGTTTCAGGAAATCCGCCTCCCATATAAATGGCATCCACCGGGGGCAGATGGCCGGATTTAAGGGGGCTTATAATCTGAAGGATGGCCCCGCTTTCTTCCAGGGATTCCAGGTTGTCCGGATAATAAAATTGAAATGCAGAATCCCGGATAACACCGATGGTGGGCCGCTGTTTTTTTGAAAGGGGGCGGTGTATCTGGGGCTGAGTTTCGGTGATAAGCGCATCCGCAGGTGAAAAGCAGTGCGTGTCTTTTGAGGCAGAAATGGCTTTTCCCCGGCAGTGTTCACATAGAATCTGGGCTTCATTACTAGGGGCTGAAACATCCATGGCAGGGGTGTGGTGGGTTTGAGATGCCTTCAGGCATGCGCGGTAAAGGCCATCCAGATCAATGTATTGCCTGGCCATCCGGGCCGCAGCCTTGATGGATTCCAAGGCCAGTTCATGTTCCGCAGAGGGCACAAGGCCCATGTGTCTTTCCGGGAAATCTTCGGCCTTAAGTTTGGGGACGGAGCCGAACACCGGGAGATTGCAGAATTGTCTGATATTGTCTTTCACTTTGTTCTCATGACGTTTGCCCGCCACCCGGTTGAGAATCACCCCCATGATGTTGACATGGGGATCAAAGTGAATACACCCTAAAAGCAGGGCCGCCATGGTGCGGGTGCTCTTGGTGCAGTCCAGTACAAGAATGACGGGAAGGTTGAGAAGTTTGGCGATTTCTGCGGTGCTGGTGCGACCCTGTATGTCAATGCCGTCATACAGCCCTCGGTTGCCTTCTATAATGGCAATATCTGCAAGGAGTGAGTTTTTTCGGAAGGAGTATTCTGCCTGCTGGGTGGAACACATGAAAGTATCAAGATTGTAACAGGACCGGCCAGCTGCTTTGGACAGCCAGCCGGCATCAATATAATCGGGCCCTTTTTTAAAGGGGGCAATTTTAATACCGATATCTCGCCATGCAGCGGCAACCCCAAGGGAGATAACGGTCTTACCGTTTCCACCTCGGAGTCCGGCGATTACAAGGCCGGGTATTTTTTTATAATGATACTGCATGGACAGGTAAATCCCGGTATGTTATATCAATCTTCGCCTTCTGATCCGGCCTGTTTGCCTTGCCCTTTGAGACCATACATGGTGGTACTTCCACTGGACCAGAACTCCAGAATTTCATGCTCCACCATTTTGTTAACCACTTTTTTGATGGCTCTTGGTTTGTCATCGGGAAAAAGGGCATAAAAATCTTTGATGTAGAATTTGGATTTGCTTTTTGATTTTTTGGTCAGAAAATCAACAACTGCTTTTTCTGCAGCTTCTGTATTGTCGAGAAGATCACTCATGGTATTTCTCCCTAATTGTTATTGAATACTCCCTAATAAAATTTTTCTGGGCTTAAAGTCTGGGCTCAGGCTTATGCTATGGGGCTTTTGATGATCTATGTTCATCATGCTGCCCCTTTATGGGGATAAAAGCACAATAACAAAAGCCTGACCCCCGTTTACCTCGAAAACTAAAATCATGGAGTAAAATGTAATAGCCGAAGTGCCATTTAAAGGATATAAAGGCACCCCGGCTGAAATCTCATTCAGTTTCTTTTAATCCGAATTCGGATATTAGAACTTGAACTGAGTGGACTGACGCCAGGACAGGTATGCCTGCTGACGGAAATCATCAATGAGATGATGGGTAAAATCAAGTTCGCATACCTCAAAGAATTTTTCCCATCCGATTCTGTCTGCCCAGTCACCAAGACGCTCATATTTGTTAGCGCCGTTGCTGTAGGCATTCACCATCTTTTTGATGGCATCGGTCATTGAAGGCCAGCGGGGCATCTCGTTGGGAAGGAATGCCACAACAACCTTGGAGAACTTGGGATCGGAGATTCTGTTGGAAACCTTTCCGCCGGCCATGAGAACAATACCGTCACCCTGGGTATCAGCAAGGGGGAGGGAGGGGCACATGGTGTAGCAGTTACCGCAAAACATGCAGCGTTCGCTCTTAACATCAACGGATTTTACTTCGGTACCATTGTCCAGGGTCACCTTGGCCGGCTTGATGGCTGCGGTGGGGCAGGCAGCGATAGCCAGGGGGATTTCACACAGTTTGTCAAGGTATTCATGGTCAATCATCGGGGGTTTTCTGTGATATCCCAGGATGGCGATATCAGAGCAGTGAACCGCACCGCACATGTTCAGGCAGCAGGCCATGGAAACGCGCAGTTGGGCGGGAAGTCTCATGTCCTGGAAGTCATCAAACAGCGCATCCATGGTGGCCTTAACCGTACCGGAAGCGTCTGTTGCAGGGGTATGGCAGTGAATCCAGCCCTGGGTATGAACGATGTTGGTGATACCGGCACCGGTTCCGCCGATGGGGAACTTAAAGCTGCCGCCAGCAAATTTACGGCTCTTGAGGTCATTTTTAAGGGGTTCCACTTTATCCTTGGAATCCACCATGAACTCAATGTTGTTACGGGTGGTGAACCGCAGATGACCGTCACAGTGCTTGTCTGCAATTTCGCAGATTTCGTTGATGTGAGTGGTACTCATGAGACGTGCCCCACCAACTCTTACGGTGTAGATCTCGTCTCCGGACTCGGCCACATGAACCAGAACACCAGGCTCCAGAATCTCATGGTGAGACCATTTGCCCTTGTTCTTTTTAATTACTTCAGGATAAAACTCATCATATTTTCTTGGACCGATGTCGGTGATCCTGTTTTCCATCGGTTTGGCTGGATTGTAACCAGATGATATAAATGCCATTATGGGTCTCCTTCCTTATCTCAGATGGTGTTTTCTGTATTCAACCACGTCACGTTCCCAGCCACCGTCAACCTCATCCTCTTTCCAGAAGATGTAGGGGTTGGTTCTCGGATATGCTACGTGCTGGGGAACGGCTTCGATTCCGGTAACTTCAAGAAGTTTCTGGAATCCCTGACGCATGATCAGCTCACCAAGTCTTTCACGGTTTTTGCCTTCTTCCATCCACCAGTCCCAGATACTTTCAATGACCTCTGTGATGGCTGCATAGTCATCATCGGGATTGACTTCAACAAAGGGAACCAGCAGAGAACCCATCTGAGCACCGTCAAGGATGGGTGCCTTTGCACCGACGAGGATGGAGCATCCTCTGACATCACCGATTTTCAGTGCGCGGGGCATGGTATTGATGCAGTGCATGCAACGGGTGCAGTTGGCGTTGTCAATCTTGAGCTCATCGCCTTCCATCCACATGCATTTGGTGGGGCAGAGGTTAATGACTTCTTTTTTGATGTCAAACGGACCCCAGTCCTTGCTGCCTTTGAAAGCACCGGCATTGGCGGGATAGGCAGGATCGTTGGCAATGTACTTGGCAACGGCGGCCTGGTCAATTTTGATGTCGTCTTTCCAGGTACCGATGAAGGACATGTCGGAACGGGCGATGGATGCAACACAGCCGTTGGGGCATGCATCAAATTTGAATTTAAACTTGTAGGGGAATGCCGGACGATGCAGCTCATCCTGATACTCATTGGTCAGGAAATGACAAAGTGCGTTGGAGTCGTAGCAGGCATACTCACACCGGGAAGAACCCAGGCAGTCAGCGGGGGTTCTCAGGTTGGAACCTGATCCACCGAGATCCTGGTTCAGATTGTGGGTCAGCTCATAGAAAACTTCTTCCAGCTGGGGAGTAGTGGTACCAAGGAAAATGATATCACCAGTTGCGCCGTGCATGTTGGTGATACCGGAACCTCTCAGATCCCACAATTTGGTCAGGGAACGCAGGTAATCCGTGGTGTAGTATTTACCGCAGGGCTGGGCAACACGCATGGTGTGAAAGTGCTCAACGCCGGGGAACAATTTGGGCTGATCGCAGTAACGACCGATAACACCGCCGCCATAACCGAAAACACCAACGATTCCACCGTGTTTCCAATGGGTACGACCATGTTTGTAAGAAAGTTCTACAACACCAAGAAGATCGTCTACGCAATCCACTGGAATCTGGAACTCAACACCTGCTTCATTCTTTGCTCTGACTTCGGCCTGCTGCTTCAGGTCAGAGACAAAACTCGGCCATGGGCCAGATTCCAGCTGGTCCAGAAAAGGAGTTTCATGTTTTGCCATTTACTTACCTCCGTTAAAAGTTAAATTACATTCGCTTGATCAAGTGTCTATTCCCTCTTAAGTAGAGATTATAGATCGGTTTTCAATCAATTGTCATGCTTCACAGCTATCTTAATATTTGATGATCCAATGGGATCATCCGGTTTCTTTAAAAGCACAGTGTATTAAATTATTAGTGCTCCTATAAGATTTTCACACCACCTTGTCAATAAAAAAGCGGTTTTTTCCCATGGTCTCCATGGTGTGGTACAGGGATTCGACATGAGAATCTAAGTTCTTTTGTATAAGTTTGCCTTCCATTTCCGGTTGGGGATGGGCATTTAAAATCAATGTGAGAATGTGTTTGAAGTCCCCGGTATCAAATTGTAGTAGAAATTGGGTAAATTTCGTCTGAAGTGCCTCCTGGCTGTGGCCGTTAACGGTTTTATCTGCCAGTGCCCGGAAAAAACCGGTCAGGGTTGCGTGAACTGTATCTGCAGGGAGAAAATGATAGCGGCCGGTACCATCAATTCTGTCAATGCGCATGCGTAATGACAGATTTAGCAGAAAAAGAAGCAGTCCCTGAAAAATGTCTTCCATATTACGCTTTTCCGGGGGCTTGTCAATATCAAACAGGGCGCTGTATCCCCGGACGGTGATGAGCTTTGCGTCCATAGTGCCATTGATCTCCCGGGCGATAAAGTCGCCGGCTGCGTGGTGCCATGGAAAAATCTGTTCAAAGGTGATGGGGTTATAAAATGAGCTGAGAATTTGTGCGGCGTTGCTGTAAAGCTCAAAATGATGAGTCTTTGCCATAGTTATCTGGGTGCCATCGGATTGCCACAGCGCTATGGGCAGGGGGTCTTCGCGGGAATCCGTGACGTGGAACTCCTGATATCCGACAAACCAGTGGGTCAGAAAAAAACCCACCATTTTTCCATTAAAAGAAAGCCTGGTCTGTGCAAAGACAGCGGGTAATGGTGATTCCGGACGGGGTAAGGGGACAAGTTGAGCCAGACAGCCGCATTCCGTGTCCATGAGGTCCAGACCCTGGTGGGAAATGGCGGCGTTGAGGGCAAAGATTAATGGGGGGTGATGGCTGGCAAGAGATACTTCCACCCGGGCAGGGTGGTAAAAAGCCCCATGTTTTTCAAGGAAAATAGCAATTTTTGACACCTGTTCTTCTGTCATCTCCCGCTGAAGATGAAAGGCAGCTCCCTTTTTCAGGGCGGCCATCTTGTTCTGGAACAAGAAATCAGTGGCACACTTAAAGTAATCACCAATGGTGAAGGAGCAAGTATCCGAATTTTCCGGATCATTCTGCCCGCCGTTCAAGGGGGTGTGCCACA
Source organism: Desulfocicer niacini (assembly GCF_054657595.1). Taxonomy (NCBI): domain Bacteria; kingdom Pseudomonadati; phylum Thermodesulfobacteriota; class Desulfobacteria; order Desulfobacterales; family Desulfobacteraceae; genus Desulfocicer; species Desulfocicer niacini. The sequence continues at coordinate 130,745 of NZ_BAAHYK010000009.1, read as the reverse complement.
GATGGTTTTCCGGGCCCATGGGTTCTGTAAGCCCGGATATATAATAGGAACATCTGTTTTGTTCTTGTTTCATCTATTTCCTGTGAGGGGCAAGCTCTGCTTTGAGTGCTTCAGGGACTTCATAGCCCAGGGATATGGCGATGTCACAGTGTTCTATGGCCTTTTCATACTCTTTTTTTTGAAGATATCCCACACTCAAGTTGTTGTGGGCAATGGGGAATTCCGGTTGGATTTTCACAGCTTCAAGGTTGGCCTTGATGCCTTCGTCCAGAAGTCCTTTCATGTAATAGGCATTGCCAAGAGTGGTAAAGGCCTGCACAAATTTGGCATTGTGAACCACTGCCTTGCGCAGATTTTTAATGGCAGTATCTATTTTTTCCTGGTCTTCTTCCGGATTTTTACCATCCACCAGCTGAAGCAGCACAAAGCCGATGTTGCCATAGCCTTCGGCAAAGCCTGCCCGGGCCTTTACGGCATATCTGTTGTATCGAAGGCAGCCTTCCACATCTCCCCGTTGCAGGCAGATGCCGCCCAGAAGCACATAGGCTTCGGCAAGGTTAGGGCTGCATTCCACGGCGTCGTGCAGGGCTTTTTCCGCCTCGTCGTATTCCTGTTTTCCCATGAGGGCCACAGCAAGGTTATAGTGGTTGTTTCCGCATTCTGTGTTGTCTGTAATCTGGGATTTGAGTTGGTCAATATAGCTATCTGAATCGGAGGGCTTTTGTGGGTTTGTCATGTGGTATCCTTAAATTGTTTGCATGCAATGATCCCTGGCGGTGTTTTTCAGGCGGACCATTTGTCTGTTTCTTATTCGAATCAACCGGCCCGGGCATATGAAGGCAGCCGACACCGATGGCATTTTTTCCATTCTCCATAAAATCCTGGTATACTTCAAAAGCATGCTGCCCTTTTTAGGGTGTTGCTATTTGCAGGGGCTTTTTTCCCCATATTTGCAGGGGCTTTTCCCCAAAAGACGGTAAAGTACTCTGGGGATCATATGAAGGATGCCAAATCCTTATACTATTTTTATGTGTTGTTTGTGTCAAGTAAAAAGAAGGTTGAACCCCTTATGCGTATATGGTACATGATTAAATTTGAAGGTTCATCTTAAAATTACCGGGGTTTTTACAGATTCAGGCGGACCCATGGGGTGTTATACCAGTCTCGTTCATTCTTGAAAATTGAGTTGGTAAAAATGCGGGAAATCGCGTCAATATACGTGGAGGAATTACATGAAAACAGGATGTTATACTGCTTTGATTACGCCGTTCACCAGCAATGGATCGCTGGATGCTGAAGGGCTTGACCAATTGATTGAGTTTCAGATTGAAAACGGGATCACAGGTATCCTGGCCGCTGGAACCACCGGGGAAAGTCCCACACTTAAATGGGAAGAACATCTCGGGGTGATTGGAGATGTGGCAAAGGCATCCAAAGGTAAATGTCTGTGCATTGCCGGCTCCGGCAGTAACAACACAAAAGAGGCCATGATGGCGGTGGCTCATTCCGCAGAGGTGGGTGTGGATGCCGTTCTCATGGTGGACCCCTACTATAACGGCCCCAGTTCCCTTGAAATCCGCAGGGAATATCTTGAACCGGTGGCAAAGGCCTTTCCCTCTCTTGATATTATTCCTTATATTATTCCCGGACGCACCGGTGCCCAGCTTCTGCCCGAAGATCTGGGTATTCTGGCAGCAGAATATCCCAATGTCTCTTGTGTGAAGGAAGCCACGGGAGACCTTAAAAACATGCAGCGTACCCGTCAGTGCTGCGGCAAGGACTTTAAAATTTTTTCAGGGGATGACGCCCTGGTTGCACAGATCATGAAAGATCCTGCCATCAAGGCCTGCGGCGGTTTTTCAGTGTTATCGAATATTGTGCCCAAGGCCCTTGTGGATATGATCCTGCTTCTGGACAAAGGGGATGTGGATGGGGCCCAGAAATTAAATCAGGCACTTTTACCCCTGCTGGGGCTTGTCACCGTAACCACAAAAGAAGCAACCACCCATGGAGAGGTGACGTGCAGGGCTAGAAATCCCCTGGCACTGAAAACACTCATGCAAATTCTGGGGGTGCCGTCGGGACCCTGTCGCAGACCCCTTGGGAAAATGACGGAAAAGGGCATTGCCGTTGTGTTGGCAGCCGCTGAAACGGTTCAGAAGAACAATCCGGAGTTTTTCCAGCCCCTGGCGGATTTTTTTTGCATTGACGTGGACGCGCGTCTGGCAGATCCCGTCCATCGAAAAAATCTGTGTTATGGTTATTGATTTCCGGTCCTGGTCATAATATTCAGTTAACGATGCGACATGCGGTGCTGTAAAAAAAAGCGCTTTCATTGCGGGCTTGCCCGGGTGTGTAAGCGCTTTTTTGGACAAATGGGGAAATCAGGATTATTTTTGGGGTGCCTGGACAGGAGGTGCCACTGTCTTGGCAATATCTCCTTCATTCTTGAAAAAAGTTGTCCTCAGCCATTCAAACCCAAACTGAAGCAGCTTGATATCATCTTCTTTTATCTCTTTTATTACGGCATCATCAACGTCATAGCGTTTAAGAAATGTACTCTCAAAAACAAATTTTTTAAATTTATCAATATTATAACAGGCCAGAAAGAACATCTGTTTGCTCTGTTCAGACAGTTTCAAGGTTTTTGGAACGGATTTTTTTCTGACAATGAGATTGGTCCAGCCAGCGTTGACCTCATCCCGGATATTCACCCCCTGATCTTCCCGCCATTCAGCAACTGTCCACTCCTTATCTTCCTCAAATCCCAGACAATGCGCTTCTTTTACCGTGAAGAAAAATGCATCGTCATCTTCTCCTTTTTCCTGATCACTGGTATAGCTCAATGAGCCCATGCCCAGCGGATAGTATCTGCAGGTGGAGGGGCGATCTTCGTAGATGAGACATCCGGTTTCGTCCTGGACAAAGGGGCAAGATTTCTGGTCGTCATCAAGAAGCTTCAATGTGACAACGGGCAGGTCTGCACTTTCCAGGAGATGCAGGTCTGTGTATATGGACAGAAATTCTTCCGAGGTCAGTTCAAGGCGTTTTCTCATGGTCAGTATATCATAGGGGGTGAGCATGATGTCGATGCCCCTGCAGCATTTGGTAAAGCACTTTACCCCTTTGTGGCATTTGAATTTGAATTTGGTTTCATAGCCCATCTGAACGGGCAAAACTTCAGATTCTCGGCTGGTTTTATGTTCATCATTCATTTTGCATAGACTCCTTATGGATTAATTTCAGGACATTAATATAGAAAACCCGGCGTAATGTCAATGTTTCCCCATAATATGGAGCAGGGGAACACGTGTGCCGCTGTACCACAACAGGTCATGGCATGGAATTCAAATTTTAATGTTGGCATATCTGTGGGGTTATAAAAATGTCTGAAAAAGGTGACATTGAAGGCTGATTATGTAAGTGATAGCTTAAAATAAGTTTGACAAGCGCATGTTTCTGGTCTATTTGTGGCATATGCTCGTTTGAGTTGAGATTTGACAAACCCATGTGCAAGGATAAACCAGATGATTATTACCATTGCAAGCGGTAAAGGGGGCACCGGAAAGACCACGGTGACGGTGAACCTGGCGGCGTCCATTAATAAAGATGATGTGAAAGTGTTTGACTGTGATGTGGAAGAACCTAATGCCCATATTTTTATAAGGCCTGATAATATTTCAAGTGAGCCTGTTTCCGTCATGGTTCCTAAAATTGATTCCGAATTGTGTACGTTATGTGGTGCCTGTGAAGAGATCTGTCAGTTCAGCGCCATCACCCTTGTGGCAAAAAAAATTATGACTTTTCCGGAAATGTGCCACTCTTGCAGGGGGTGTCAGATGGTCTGTCCTGAAGATGCCATTCAAGATGATTCTCGTGTGCTGGGAACGGTGCGCCGGGGAAAGAGCAGCCGGGGCATTGATCTTACCTGGGGAGAGTTGCGGGTGGGGGAAGCCATGTCGCCTCCCCTGATAAGCCAGGTGAAGGAGAGAATAAACCCTTTGGGCATCGCCCTTGTGGATGCACCTCCCGGCACTTCTTGTCCTGCCATTGAAGCACTGCGAGAATCGGATTACGCACTGCTTGTGGCGGAACCCACGCCCTTTGGCCTCAATGACCTTTCGTTGACGGTAGAGGCCCTTAAAAAGCTCAAGGTTCCCACAGGCATTGTAATCAACCGGGCCGATGACGAACCGGGAATTGTGGAAAGCTATGCAGCAAAACAGGGTATTGAAATCCTTCAACGCTTCCCATTCAGCCGTGAGGCGGCGTCCATTTGTTCAAGGGGCGGTTTGCTGGTGGATGAAATGCCGGAGATGAAAATTTTGTTTGATGAGTTGTTTGATAAGTTGCACCGACGCGTGTCGGAATGCAAAAAGGCAGGGGAGGTGAGAAAATGAAGGAGCTTACCATTATCAGCGGCAAGGGAGGGACCGGAAAAACAAGCGTAACGGCATCCTTTGCCACCCTTGCCTCCAATAGAATTGTGGTGGATGCCGATGTGGACGCCGCCAATCTTTTTTTGACCCTTGAGCATGATACCATTGCCTCTTCCCATTTCGAGGGGGGGAGCAAAGCCGAAATCCAGGCAGACAAGTGCATTCAGTGTGGTGATTGCCGGGATCGGTGTCAGTTTCATGCTATTTCTGAAGATTTTGTCATTGATTCCATCTCCTGTGAAGGGTGCGGGGTGTGCGCCTGGTTTTGCCCTGAAAAGGCCATTTCCTTTGAGCGGAAGGTGTGCGGTGAAAAATTTATATCAGACACCCCCTGGGGCCCCATGATCCATGCCCGCCTGGGTATTGCCGAAGAAAATTCCGGGCTTCTGGTAAGTCAACTGCGCCAGGAGGCCCGGCAGATGGCAAAAGAGAAAAAAATACCCCTGATCATCACCGATGGACCTCCCGGTATCGGATGCCCCGTGATTGCGGCGGTGACCAATTCCGATGCGCTGCTCATTGTAACGGAACCGACCCTGTCCGGCCTGCATGATATGGAGCGGGTAAAGGCCCTGGCTGATCAAATGAAAATACCCACCATGGTCTGCATTAACAAAGCGGATTTGAATCCGGAAATGGCTATGCGCATTCAAAAATTTGCAACGGAGAACAAGATCCGATTTGTGGGTGAAATTCCCTTTGATCGCGGGGTGATAGATGCCATGAAAGCCGGACAGAGTTTGGTTCAGTTTTCCAATGGGCCCGCATCCCGGGCCGTTGTACAGATATGGGAACAGGTTCAGCAGTTTTTTTCCTGTACCCCGGAACGCATTATGTGATCAAGTCAGGAATACATATGACTTGATGACCAACCCTGATGCTCTATGCTTAAGTTTTTTAAGTTTATAGACATGGAGGAGGGGGCAGGCTTGCGTTATTGGCATTATCCATGAGGTTTTAGGAGGCTTGGGCACAAGATGTGCCCTCCCTACCCATAAGGCTGAAAGCATTTTTGCATGATCGGTCAACAAAAATTTGAACGTCAAATAATATCAAGGAGAATAAAAATGAAAGTTGCTGTTACATCAACGGGTAAGACTCTGGATGCCGATCTGGATCCCCGGTTCGGTAGAGCTCAGTATTTTGTGGTTGTGGATACGGATTCCATGGACTTTGAGGTCAAGGAAAACACACAGAATCTGAATCTGCCCCAGGGGGCCGGTATTCAGGCGGGAAAAACCGTGGCGGATATAGGGGTCCAGGCTGTTATCACCGGAAATTGCGGTCCCAAAGCCTTTCAAGTTCTGGATGCGGCGGGTATTCACATTGTCACCGGTATCAAAGGTACAGTAAAGGGCGTGGTGGAGCAATTTAAGAAAGGTGAGCTGAGCTATGCCGGTGGTCCTAACGTGGAAGGGCATTGGGTTTAAATGAAATTCCCTCTGGGTTGTATATTTCCATGGTTTCACTGTTTGCAGTGTCTGCAGCCCAATATTGATGTTTTATATAGTTGAACGCAACTATTCGTAATAATTTGATTTTTAATTTTCATTATGGCAGGTGTCACTGCCATGCGTATTACTACAAAAGAAATGAAAGGACATCGAAGATGAAATTTGCAATACCAATGGCAATGGGTAAACTTACCACGCATTTCGGCCACTGCAGGGAATTTTGTATCATGGATGTGGAAGATGGAAAAATTACTGACACCATAGTGCTTGAACCCCCTCCCCATGAACCCGGGGTCTTGCCCAAATGGCTGCATGAAAAAGGAGTAAATGTGATTATCACCGGTGGAATGGGTCAGATGGCAAAACAACTTTTTGCCCAGGCCAATATTGATGTGGTGACCGGAGCACCAGTCGAAGCACCGGAAACCCTTGTAATGGCCTATCTTGAAAAAACCCTGGTTACCGGTGAAAATGCCTGTGGGCATGATCCCAACTCACCCTGTCAGCACTGAAAAATCAGGCCTGCTCCCCATTGTCCTCTTGAAAACTTATGGGGATCCGGGATCGGGGCAGGCCTGAGCGTTGATCATCCAATGAAATTCTGGGCCTGCTTACAACATCTGCCAGCGCTCACATGATACCTTTCTCCCCCAAAAAAGCCCTTGATGAAATGATGCCGACAGTGCATATTGCAAAAATGCCTGTGCCCCAGGTTTGCAGTTAATAGACGGTGGAGCAATTGCTTTGCCATCGGAAAACTGAAAAATGAGCGGATGGTGGGCATCTGCTTCTATGAAATATTCATCCATTGGACGGAGAACATAATGAAAATCAGAAAAGCGGTATTCCCCGTTGCAGGGCTTGGCACCAGATTTTTGCCTGCAACCAAAGCCATGGCTAAAGAAATGCTCCCGGTTGTGGATAAACCCATTATTCAATATGCTGTGGAAGAGGCTTTTGCCGCAGGTATTGAACAGATTATTTTTGTCACCGGTCGGGGGAAAAAAGCCCTGGAGGATCATTTTGATCGATCCTTTGAACTTGAAATGACCCTGAAAAACAAACATAAGGATGAGGCCCTGGGCCAGATACAGAAACTGGTACCCCCCACGGGTACCATTGTGTACACCCGTCAGCATGAACCCCGGGGATTGGGGCATGCCATCTGGTGTGCCAGGGATATTGTGGGGGATGAACCCTTTGCCGTTCTGCTGGCCGATGATCTGATTAAATCCAAGGTACCCGTGCTGTCCCAGATGATCAACCGGTTTGACCGTTTAAGGGCCAGTCTTGTGGCAGTTATGGAGATTCCCAAGGATCAGACGAACAGATATGGCATCCTGGACGCCCAGGAAATAGAGGACAATGTGGTGCGGGTTAAAGGGATGATCGAAAAACCCTCACCGGAAGATGCACCGTCCAATCTGGCAATTGTGGGCCGCTATATACTGACTCCGAAAATTTTTGGCTATCTGGGAAAAAAGGAGCTGGGGGCCGGTGGGGAAATTCAACTCACCGATGCCATGGAAAAATTGCTGGGTGATCAGCCGGTGTTTGGCTATAAGTTTGAAGGGGAGCGGTTTGATTGTGGCGACAAGGCGGGTTTTCAGATGGCTAATCTAGCTTTCGCCATGGAACGCTCTGATATTAAAGAGAAACTGGCTGATTTCATTAAGCGCATGGACTGCGATCTGTGTTCAGATAATTAAGGCTGTCCGGAAGAAATTCTGCCATGTTTTATATCGTGTTGAAAGAGCTTTTTTTTCGTCAGGAATTGGGCTGGTAGATCTGGCGAAGAGCCATAACTTTTTTAACATACCTCTGGGTTTCTTGAAAAGGGGGAATTCCCTTGTATTTATCCACATTCCCGGGCCCAGCATTGTAGGCAGCAAGGGCATGTTTTACATTTCCCTTGTATTGATTGATTAATTCTGTCAGATAACGGGTGCCCCCCATGATGTTCTGGCTGGGTTCAAAGGGGTCTGAAATGTTGAGTTCATCAAAATTAAAGGGCATAATCTGCATTAATCCCCGGGCGCCCTTTGACGAGACTGCCCGTGGATTGTATGCGGATTCTACCTCAATGATCGCTTTGATCAGTGAGAAATCTACCTTGAATTTTCGGGCCGCCTGTTTAATTAAATGATCATAGCATTTTTTATTCATGGGGCGTGTTCTGGACTTTTTCCCATTCATAAAAATTTTAAAGTTTCCAGAGGTGGGCGCGTCGGTGAAGTGAGTTACTCCGTTTTTATCCACAAACATGTAAATGTCTGCTGATACTGTTATCGGGAGCAATAAAATAGCTGTTAAAACCAGAGTGGCTGCAAATAGGCTTTTTTTATGAGGTTGTTTCATTGTACTATTATTTCTCCCTATAACATTTTAAAATGTATTTTTCCGGAAAAAAAGGTTTGGAGACATAGGGCATCAGTGTCTCCATAAAGGTGTCCACTAGATGGGCAAAGACCTTGTCTTTGTCTTTGTCCATGATGAAATTTCGCTCTTTGCGGTGCTCAAAGATGGTGGTTGCACCCACTTTGAGCAATATATTTTCCAGAGAAATTTCCTTGAGTGTCCCTTCGGAAAAGAGGGATTCTTTCACCGGGATGACAAGTCTTGCCACCATGGTGACTTGGTAGGCATCCACGCTGATTTTTCTGCTCAGGTCAAGAAGTTCCAGGGTTAGGTCGTTGGCCATGGGGATGGATTTTACATTTTTTTCTTCCATTATCAGATATCCTGAAACAGCTCCAGCTGTTTGTTTCCCTTTCGCTTGGGTTTGGGTTTAAATCGACTTTTACTGTAAATTTTCAATTCCTCTTCTATATCATAGACAAAGGGGGAAATTGAAGCTTTTATTGTTTTACCATGGATGCAGCGTTTCTGGGCATGGGAAAAACAAAGCTGTTTCCTGGCCCGGGTCATGGCCACGTAAAAAAGACGCCGTTCTTCGGCCATAATTTCAGGGGGGACAGGGAGGGGTTCCCCGTTTTTATCCCGCCGGGAAAAGGGGATGAGCCCGTTTTCACACCCGGTGATGAACACCACATCAAATTCAAGGCCTTTGGATGCATGCAGGGTCATCAGGAGCACCTTTTCGGCATGGGGTACCAGGGTATCCACATCCCGGTTAAGACTCAGATGATCCAGAAATGATGTGGGGTCTTCCATGCGGGTTGCTTCCATGGAAAGCAGCTCCAGGGTCTGGGTGCTTTTGTGGTTGGCCCGGATGATCTCGTCAAGGCCCCACAGACCGGAAATATAATCAAGGGTCTGTTTGCTGGAAAAGGCCTTGATTTTTTCCCCGGCTGTGTGGATCTTTGAGACGCATTGACATATTTTTTTATGGATATCACGGCGCAGGCCTTTGGGGGGAGCCTTTTGAAGATGGACAAGAGCCTGGGGCAGTGGTGCATTCTGGCGGTGAAACCACTGTCTGAGAAGTTCCCGGCTTTTTTTTCCGGTGCCGGCCTTGAAATGATCCAGTAACCGTTCAACATCCATGAAACTGCCTCGCTTCCTGCTTATTCTCATGAGGGACAGCACTTCTTTGATGCCGGGCTGCAAAAGGGTGTTTTCCCGGTGGGCCATCTGGCAGGGAATACCTGCTTTTCCCAATACTTCAGCAAAGATTTCTCCCTGTTTACGGGTTCGGTAGAGAACGGCAATATCGGAAAAGGAGAAGTCATCTTTCCGGGAGGTATCAATGCTTTGGCTGTCCATGGAAAAAAGAGACAGGCCCCCGGTGAGTTTCTCAATGGTTTTCCCCACGGCCACGGCCTCGGCCCGTTCCGATGCACTTGGCATTATCATCACCGTGTTTTTACCCTGGATGCCGGAAAACAGCCTGGGACCAGCTGGCTGGTCCCCGCATCGGGTGAGCATTTGGTGGGAGGCTTCAAGAATTGTTTCCGTTGATCGATAATTATTTTTCAGGGTGATGGCAAGAGCTGTGGGATAATCCGATAGAAACTGCTGGAAATAACGATTGTCAGAGCCCCTGAATCCGTAGATGGATTGATCCGGGTCCCCAATGACACAAAGGTTGTCACCATTTCCGGCCAGGATGCGGGTGAGTTGGTACTGACCTTGATTGATGTCCTGGTATTCATCCACAAAAAGATATTGAAATCGTTTCTGGAGGGTTGCGGCCATTTTGGAATCATTGGTTAAAAGTGACAGAACCATGTTGATGAGGTCTTCAAAATCCACCAGATTTAAAGTTTTTAGATTGGCCTGGTATATCTCCCATACCCTGGCATAATCTTCCCTGGTGGATAGATCTTCAATAAAATGGAGTGTATCCGTGGGGCCAAATCCCTGTTGTTTGGCTTTGGAAATATGAATTTCCGCCTGGGCAGGGGTGATTTTATGTGCCGAAGGGTTCAGCTGTCCCACAGCTTCTGCCAGGAGGGGGGCTCGCAGTTCATCCTCCAGGATGCCGGAAGAAAAGTCTGTGTATTCCTTCAGGATCATGAGGCAGAAGGAGTGGAAGGTGCAGGCGCACACTTTTTTTGGGGTGTCCGGGATAAGGATTTTTATTCTATCCTGCATTTCCCGGGCGGCCCGATTGGTGAAGGTCAGGGCCAGTATGGCATCCGGTGAAATTTTTTGTTCTTTAATGAGCCAGGCAATCTTTGTCGTGATGGTACGGGTTTTGCCGGTGCCGGGACCGGCTGCCATGATCAGCGGTTTATCCCTGCACAAAAGGGCTTGGTGCTGTTCCTGATTCAGGGAGGATAATAGATCCTGTGGTGGAAAGGCGGATGTGTTCTGTTTATCGGCAATGCGGCAGGGAAGGGTGTCCTGCGGTAAAAGATTATGATGGAGGGGTGGGGCAGCAGCTGTTTCTAAGGGTTTCCGGGGAACCGATTTCTTTTTTTCGGGGGGGAACAACTCTGTTTCTCCCCGGAGGCTTTTTTTTTCTTCGGTGCTGAAGAGATTGATCCGTCCATATTCTCCGTCAAATCCGGGGGCGATATCCACTTGGCCGGCGCGCATTTTTTCAATGGCCGCCCCCAGCAGGGGAATACCCAGGGCATCAATGTCTGCAAGGGATTTTTTTAACAGGAGATCCAGCTCCGGACCGGATCTTTCCAGGGCTTTTTCATATGTGGTGGTCACCTTTTTGCTTTTGGGGCCCACATCAAATATTTCAGACAGAATATCGGCAAGTGGTATGATGCTTTGATAACCGTGGCGGTGGGCTGGGGTATACCCATGGGGGCGATCTGCCAGTTCCTGTACCCGGTAGAGAACCCCCAGGGTGAGGGGCTTTTTGCACACAGGACAATTGCCTCCATGGCGCAGGGTCTTGGCGGGATCAAAAGAAATGCCGCATTTCCTATGGCCGTCATGGTGGTATTTTCCCTCCTGGGGAAACATATCAATGGTGCCCCGGTACTTGACAAGATCTCCTGTTTCCAATGCCCTTCTGACATGGTAATAGGAAAGGCCCGTGTCAAATATGGCGGCGTTTCTGCCGAGATACATGGGGGAATGGGCATCGGAACTTGATACCAGGCGTACATGATCCAGATTTTTTACCCGCCAGTTCATGGGTGGGTCCGAGGACAGGCCGGTTTCCACAGCAAAAATGTGCCGCGAGAGATCTCCAAAACACTCTTCAATGCTGTCAAATCCGGATTTGGAGCCCAGCATGGAAAACCACGGGGTCCAGATGTGGGCCGGGATGAGAAAGGCATCGGTGGAGACACAGAGCATTATGTCAAGGAGTTTTTCTGCATCAAGTCCCAGGATGGGGCGGCCGTCCGAGCTGATGTTGCCGATGGTCTCCAGGTGTGCGTTAAAGGTTTTAACCGATTTGATATCCGGGAAATAAATCAGATTATGATTTTTCCTCACCCGGCTGTCTTTTTTATAAATGGAACTGATTTCACACTGGAGGATGAATCGTACCTGCCTTTTACAGCTGAAAGGGATGGCAGCGTCCAGGGGTGCACTGAATTTTTCCTTTAATTTAAACAGACCCGGTGCCGCCGGTTCCAGTTTTTCTTCAATTTCCCGGAGCCATTCAGGGTGGGTGAAGTCCCCGGTTCCCACCAGGGTAATCCCCTTTTTCTGTGCCCATATGTACAGATTTTCCAGGTTTAGATTTCTGGCGGTGGCTCTGGAAAAATGTGAGTGAAGATGCAGGTCTGCTATGAATTCCATGGTGTGGTCTCTGTTTTTTTGTGGTCTTTCAATTTCGAACAGCCTTAAACTATCAATAACATGGGGCGAATTCAAGGGGAATCTCCTGCCTGATTCTTTTATAGGAAACTCGTGCCATCCCGACGACCGGGGCAGGTATTACCCTCCGCTCATGTATGCATTCGCATTTTTTCGAACCTCGCAGGCCGTCCATGGGCTGCTCCGAGAAAAATGGTAGCATTTTTAGCGTCCATGTTAAATGCTGCCATTGTATCCGCTCCGGGCAATACCTGTCCTGGTCGCCTCTGTTATCGCGTTTCATGATTCGTTGTGTTCGTGAGGGGAAAAGGGCCGCCGACGCTCATGAGCCGGATCGGATGGTCGTTGGGGACGGCATGATAGCATCTTCAATATTCGTTGTGTCCGCTGGTATATGCCCGTTATTTAAAAAAATGTGCATGTCGGGTTGTACGCCCCTTATCCATTGAAAAAAACGGGTTTATTGCATGCTTTTGCAAACCGTGATAGTTGTAAGCATGATCACGTAACACAAAAAAGGGAGTGGGAATTGAATGATAAAGATCGTGCCACCATTGATGGGTGGGCACAGCAAAAACAAGGAAACATAGTGCTTGGTCAGGTAATCACCGAAACTTCAGGAGATGCCACAATTAAACAGTTTTGTGACGTTCTAATGGATACGGTTCCCTTTATAAAGATAAATGCCATAAAAATCGAGAAAAAAGAGTTGCCATCCATTCAGGTGATGGACAATGTGTTTTTTTCTGCACTGCCCGGGGAAAAACTGCTGGCCGTATTTCTGGAGAGTCTGGATCTTGCGATGGGGGGAGCTGCGGTCATTGAAAAGGATGTTTCAGATATCCTTGCCGCCATTGACATTCCCGTGGACCTTAAACTTTATGTCGCCACCCAGTGTCCCCACTGCCCCGGTGTTGTTCGTTCCATGATGCACATGGCAGCGGTCTGTTCCCAGATCCATCTTCATGTGATTGACGGTACATGGTTTGATGGGGCTGCTGCCAGCGACGGGGTATTGTCTGCCCCCTGCCTGATCCTGGACAACGATTTCAGATGGTCAGGGGCCGTGTCCATGAAGGAAGTGGCTCAGGTGGCTGCAAGGCGTGATCCTGCGCTGCTTGGTACAGATTCCCTGCGTTCTATTCTGGAGGATGGAAATGCCCAGTGGATTTGTGAGAAAATAAAGGCCCATGGGGCTCTTTTTCCTGGGTTCGTGGGACTTTTGAACCATGAAATCTGGTCCGTGAGGCTGGGTGCCATGGTGGTGGTTGAAGAACTGGCCCAGGAGGATCCGGCCCTGGCATTGCAGCTGGTGCCGCTGGTGCTGCCATTGTTTGAGAATGCCGATGTCACCGTTAAGGGCGATCTTCTCTATGCCCTTGGAGAGGTGGGGGACGCATCGGTGGCAGATATCATTGCAGGCATGATGGAAACCTTTGATGATGAAGCGCTCATGGAAGCGGCCCAGGATGCCTTGTCCGCCATAGAGGAGAGAAGTTGACATGCAAAAAGACGGGATGAAACCCCTTCGCACCTGTGTGCTGGCGGATGGAACCTTTCAGACGGGGATTCATGCGCCATCCTTTTTTGTGGATAACTTTAGGGAGCACGATTACATTGGCCCCTTGGGCACGGATGCCTCCGGTGAGGCGGTCACCAATGAGATCAATTTCCCGGTAAATGATATCTCCGCCACTGGTGCAGACATTATTTATGAGGTTCCCAACGCCTTTCCCTTTAAAGGCACCACTTACATCAACTCTCGGTGGGCCGATGCTGCGGCCCGGGAAGGTTATGAAATATCACTTCCTTCCAGGAAATCCACCTCTCTTTGGAAAACACTGGAGGGCTGGGCCCAGAAAAACGGCCTTGAAGGCATGCCCGTGGCATCACTTTTTAAGGAGATGCCCCCCCCCCTGAAGATTGCCCTTGCCGAGGCAAGCACCGATCCCCGGGATCTGGCGGATCTTGCCCGGAGTGCCTGCGCCTTTGTCTTTGACGACGACGGTGTTAAGCCCCGGGGGCTTGTCTTTGAGAAACGCCCCGATGGCCGCCTGGTGCCAGCCATCAAAGATCCTGAACTCTTTGAAGTGGTGGCCAATAATCCGGATCTTCCCGATGCGTATAAACTGGCCATGGTGCTTCGTCCCGGAGCTCAGGGAAACAGTGAAATAACAGCGGAGTGGCACGAAAACCAGGGACAAAGCCATGTGTTTGAATATTTAAGACAGAATAGCTATATCCCTTGGGGGCACTTTGCCGCCAACACCGCCCATGATACCGTGCGATATCGCATTGCCGATCTCACCCGGGACGACATGTCGGGCATGCGCCATTTGTGTTACCAGCGAATTTATGCCATGGTGGCTCGGCAGCTGGGGATAAAACTTCCCCCAGGGCGGCACCGGATGTCCCGGGAGACCCTTGAGTCCCTTCGCCTGAAATTGATGGATGCTCTGGAAGGACACAACGACAAACCTCTGGTCTTTAACGGTAGCCTGTGGGGCTGGAATTTCGGGTTTGGCTGCAGTCAATCCGGCTATCGCCTCCATGCCTCCCATCAGCAGATCCACCAGCAGTATGCCATGATTCCCGGTCAGGTTCCCGGTAGAAAAAAGGATCATTTCATCTCTTCCTATGCTTGCGGTGATCTGGTGGCGGATTTTGTTAAGGAATATCGGGAATGCACCGGCAGGGGGTTTTTTGAAAATTATCTTGCCGCCATCCGCAGCAATCGGCGCCTGGACGGCAACAAAGAGGCCCCCAGCAGTCTTGTGGTGTTTGAAGATGATAACATTGTGCTTTTTGTACCCAAGGCCCAGACATCCCAGTGGGAGATTCAGATGATGCCCTTAAGACCCTGCGGCAATATTCTGGAGGCAGGCACTGCCCTTCGAAATTCCCTGGACAGGGGTATGTTTACGGCACTGGGTGTTCTTGAAAAACTGGGAGCCCGCATGGTCACCTGTATTGAATATGCCAAACGGTTTGATGACAGAAATACCGACCAGCGGCTGCTCTATGCCTTTCTGCCCAGACTGCCCCATTCCCCAGGGGCATTCAGTGAAGCCCAGTTGCGCTGGATCACCGGGCATTATCCCGAGGATTTCGCCCGGGCATGCCGCCGGAAAGTTACCTCTTGACAGTTTTATTTTGTTATCCTATAGATATCTCAACTATATTTACAATATATGGATCTTTGGTAACCGATATATCCGAAATATTTTCATAAAAACGGACGGATACCAATTGACGGGGGAAAAAACGATTTATGGCAATCAATGAAATGCCACCGGTGAAATTAAAGGGTGTGGGAGACGGTTTCTGGATTACTGTGGACCCCGAGGCACCGGAAAAGGAAATTAAAGAACAGCTGACTCTGCTGTTTCAGCGGCTTCGCCACCTGGCCATCAATTCCCGAATAACGCTGGATCTGGGGGAGGCAACCGGCTGTGAAGAACTGGTGGCCCGTCTGACACTGTTTTTAAAGGAAACCTTCAGCGTCGGTGTGGTGACGCTGCCTCCGGAGAAAAGATCAGTTCCCGTGGAACGTATTCGCCAGAGAGATTTATCCCGGGGCTGGAACCATCATAAAAGTGATGTGCTGATGTTGCAGGGTCGCGTCAGATCCGGGCAGAAGATTGAAGCCAGGAAACATCTTGTGATCATGGGCAATGTTAATCCCGGCGCTGAAATCCTGGCCGGGGGGCATGTGATTGTGCTGGGTAGACTTCGGGGACGGGTGCATGCTGGCAGGCCCGAAGATGAAACGGCCATTGTCATTGCCCTTGAATTTCAGCCGACCCATGTTAGAATCGGCGGAGTGTCAGCTTCAGGACTGGATGATGGTACCCATGAACACACAGAAATTGCCGTTGTTGAAAAAGGACGTATTGTGGTCAGTAACTATCTGGAGACGAATCTTTTTGATGCGTTGCCTTGGCCTGAGGTAATGTAGGATGTGAAGGTAGGTATTAAAGTGGCGAGTGTTTTGTATGTGACTATACAGGGTGGCTGATGCTGTGTTCAGTCCCTTGTTCAATATTATCCGGGTTACATGAGGTGTGAAGTGGAAGGAAGAATTATTGTTGTTACTTCGGGAAAAGGCGGAGTGGGAAAAACCACGGCCACGGCTTCCATTGGAGCTGCCCTTGCAATGGAGGGAAAACGGGTGGCAGTCATTGACATGGACATCGGGCTTCGAAATCTTGATGTGGTCATGGGGCTTGAAAACAGAATTGTATTTAATATTGTGGATGTGGTGAAGGGGCAGTGCAAACTCAGCCAGGCCGCTATCCGCGATCGACGGATTGAAAACCTTTTTCTTATACCTGCCTCCCAGAGCGATAATAAGGATGTGCTCACCCCCGCCGGTGTGGAACGGGTGGGAAAACAGCTCCGACAGGAATATGATTATGTATTGATGGACAGCCCTGCAGGCATTGAACGGGGGTTTGAAAATTCCGTTGTCAGTGCCGATGATGCCGTTGTCATCTGTACCCCGGATGTTTCCTCGGTCAGGGATGCCGATCGTGTCATTGGACTTCTATATGCCCGATCCATTACCCCCAAACTGGTGGTCAATCGCATTGTGTCAGAAATGGTGGCAAGGGGAGATATGTTAAGCCACGAGGATGTCATTGATGTGCTTTCCGTGCCCCTTTTGGGCCTGGTACCCATGGATCAGCAGGTGGTGATTTCCAGTAATGTCGGTCTGCCCCTGGTGATGCAGAATGACTCTGCCGCTGGACAGGCATTCCGTCGCATTGCACGTCGTTTGAATGGAGAGTCCGATCTTCCCATCCAGGTACCCTCCCATAAAAAAGGCATGTGGGGAATGATAACCCGTAAATTTGGTAGAAAATAGTGAGGACGATTTCATGTTTAACGCATTGCTGAGAAAATTTGCAGGCCATAAACCCACCAATAAAACGGCCAAAAAACGGCTACAGTTCACCCTGGTTTGTGATCAGCTGGAGGTGAATGATTCAACATTAAAGCGACTTCAGGGAGATATTATTACGGTTATTTCCCGGTATTTTGAGATTGACCGGGATGCCCTCCAACTTCAGGTGCAACGAGATAAAGATGTGTCTGCCCTGGTGTTTAATACTCCGATTCTTTGCGTCAAAAAGGATGCTGCAATACCCGCCTCTGACAGCGCCGGGCAAAAGAATTACAGGAAAAAGAAAAAATAAATGGCATGCTTCATTTTGGGCGTTTGGACAGGCTGTGTGGCTTGTACTTAAAAGGTATCTTGCTGAATTTCCTTAAAAAGTCGGCTGCCGGTTTGTATGCCGATATTGATGAAATCAGGTCCGAAGCGCCTGCCTGTATCGGTGCGAAAGGTTTTGCTTATTTGTACCATTTTATCCATGCCCGTGGGAAATTTGTTTAGAAAATCCTTGATGGGCATATCCTGGTAAATGACCATGTCCCAGACGGTATGGGTGAAATTGTCAGGTCCCCATCTGAACTTGTCTGCATCATAAAGTGCATTGGAAATCAGGGAGGCGGGCATGGCATCCGGGGGGAGGATCTGGAAGGCTTCGTGCTGTTCAATGGCGGTGCTGATGATATCAATTTCAAGGGGGGGCAGGTCAAAGGACTTTTCTTTTAGCACCTGCCGGGCAAACAGGGCCCCCTTTTCCGCATGGTGGGGCTCTTTTCTTTTGGTATCATGCAGCAGCCCGGCAATCTGAATCAGCTGCATGTTTCGCAGGATTTGGCTTGGCGGGCCGGGGGGCGGTGGCCCCAGGGCCATTTCCACCTGTACAATGGCGGCACCATCCACACAGACCCTTTCTGAGTGGTAAATTCCATGACCGAAATCATTTTCCAGCAGGGGATATACTCTTTTTTTCATGCGCTGGATCAGGGAGTCGTGTTGGAGCATTTTTTGTGAGGCTGCCATCTGGCGGGCAAACATCCCATAAAACCGGGGACGGGGGAGGCCCATCACAATTTGCCTTGCCTGGGTTCGCCATCTCAGGTAGGTTTCTTTCCGACTTTTTTGAAATAATGGATCGATGGCCGCCCCCTTGGCTGATGGTTCGGTTTGATCCCGGCATCGGTGATGTCTTGCCCTTTGTCCGGGAGGAGTGATCCCGGGATCAATTACCGCAAATTCCCTGAATGTTGCTTTTCCGGGTCAGTACACGGTGAAGGATTTTCCCTGGTCTGCAAGATCAATGCGGGCAAGGGAAATGATGGGAATATTAAGATGAGCCAGGTGTTCCCGGCCCCCTTCAAACACCTTCTCAATTATACATCCCACCCCGGCAAGACTGGCCCCGCTGTCTTTGACAATGGAAACAAGCGCCTTTAAGGTGGATGCTGTGGCCAGAAAGTCATCAATGATGATGACCCGGTCCTGTGGATCAAGGAACTGATCTGAAATGTACAGGGTCACCGCCTCTGCCTTGGTCCGGCTCCGGGCGTGGGCAAAAAAAAGCCTGCCGGTCATGAATGCCGGTTTCTTTTTTCTTGCAAACACCATGGGCACATTCATGGCCTGGGCCACCACCAGGCCAGGGGCAATGCCGCTGACCTCTGCGGTGACAATGCGCGTGACACCGGTGACGCCAGCTTCCCGGAACTTTTCGGCAAAGGCATGGCCCATGGCCGTGGTAAGCTCCGGCAGCAGCTGGTGATTGATAAAGGCATCGGCCTTGATGATGCCGTCTCCAAGATAACGGGCATTGTCTTCTATTTCTTTTTTCAGGGCCTTCATTCTTCTATTTTTACCACCTTTATGGCCAGTTCCTGGAGCTGGGCAGATGCCGCCTGGGACGGAGCATCGGTGAGCAGGCAGGCGGCCTTCTGGGTTTTGGGAAAGGCAATGACGTCCCGGATGGAATCTTCCTGGCACAACAGCATGGCCAGGCGGTCAAATCCAAAGGCAAGACCACCATGGGGCGGGGTGCCTGACCCCAGGGCATCCAGAAGGAATCCGAATTTCTCATGGGCTTCTTCTTCACTGATTCCAAGTGTTTTTAATACCTTTTCCTGGAGTTCCGGGGAGTGGATACGAATACTGCCCCCGCCGATCTCCGTGCCGTTCAGCACCATGTCATAGGCCCGTGATCTCACATTCAAGGGGTCCGTGTCAAGCTTGTTCAAATCTTCTTCCAGGGGCGCTGTAAAAGGGTGATGCAGGGCCTGGTACCTTTTTTCCACTTCGTCGTACTCAAGTAAGGGGAAATGGGTGACCCACACAAACCGGTAGGTATTGCTGTCAATGAGCTCCAGCCGTCGGGCCAATTCATTTCTCAGCTGTCCCAGGGCTTCATTGGTGACCTTGGGCGTGTCTGCCACAAAAAAGATGAGATCCCCGGTTTCCATGTTGATGCGTTCTTTCAGTGCCTGTTTTTCTTCATCTGTGAAAAACTTGGCAATGGGGGACTGCCAGCCGTCTTCTTTCACCTTGATCCAGGCAAGGCCCCGGGCCTTATAAATGGCTGCAAAGTCGGTGAGTTCATCAATTTCTTTTCTGGAGAAATTGATGCAGCCCTTGGCATTGATGGCTTTGACCATGCCGCCTTTCTGCACCACACTTGCAAACACTTTAAAGCCTGTGTCCTTTACAATATCAGATACATTGCAAAGCTCCATACCGAACCGCAGGTCAGGTCTGTCCAGTCCGAAACGTTCCATGGATTCTTCATAGGTGATGCGGTCAAAGGGCGTTGTGATATCAATGTCTCTGACTTTCTTAAACACCGTTTTGATGAGACCCTCGGTGATGGTCATGATATCATCTTCCCCCACAAAGGACAGTTCCATGTCGATCTGGGTGAACTCCGGCTGGCGGTCGGCCCTTAAATCTTCATCCCGGAAACAGCGTACAATCTGGTAATATCTGTCAAAACCGCTGATCATGAGCATCTGCTTGAACAGCTGGGGAGACTGGGGAAGGGCATAAAAATTGCCTTGGCTCACCCGGCTGGGGACCAGATAATCCCTGGCGCCTTCCGGAGTGCTCTTTGTGAGAAACGGGGTTTCAATGTCCAGGAACCCATTGTCATTCAGGTAATCCCTGACGGCCCGGGAGGCGGTGTGACGTGCCATGATGTTTTTCTGCAGCTGGGGGCGCCTCAAGTCCAGGTGACGATGTTTCAAGCGGATGCTTTCCGAGGCTTCCAACCGGTCTTCAATGGGGAACACCGGGGTTTGGGCATGGCTGAAGATCTTTAATTCGTCCACCATGATTTCAATGGCACCGGTGTCCATTTTAGGGTTGAGCATGTCATCGGGGCGCAGGATAACCGTTCCCCGGATGCCAAGCACAAACTCACTGCGAATCACCTGGGCTTTTTCATGGGCCGAGGCTGAGTTTTCAGGATTAAAAACCACCTGGGTGATGCCCCCACGGTCCCGGAAGTCTATGAAAATAACTCCCCCATGGTCCCGCCGGCGCTGGACCCATCCCATGAGTATAACCTCTTTTCCAACATCCGTTGCCCGCAACTCACCACAGGTGTGAGTTCTTCTCATATCTCCAAGTAAATCAGTCACGTCTGTCCTCTTATCACTTATATGATTAAATATTAATATCTATGTTCGTAAATTTTCGGGTTGACCGATGGGATGATCAAGTCCGTTTTGAGTTCCCCAGCATTGCTGCAATATCTGTCACGGGGTCATCCATGGAGATGGTGCTCTGGGTCCGGGTCTCCATGTTGCGAAACACCAGTGCGTTGGCTTCCATTTCTGAGTCCCCGACAATGAGCACATTTTTTGCATTGCGTTTGTCTGCCCGTTTCATGAGGCTTTTAAGGCTTTTACCACTGTAGTCCATCTCGGTTTTAAAACCGGACAGGTTCAGCTGTGATAACCATAGATGACAATTTCCCATGGCCTTATCCCCCAGAGCCACCAGAAACAGATCCGGGCCGTCATCTGGTTTTTGCTGGTCCAGCTGTTCCACAATGTGCACCAGACGGTCAAAGCCGATGGCAAAGCCAATGGCTGGAATTTCCGGGCCTCCCAGTTCCTGCACCAATGCATCGTAACGACCGCCGCCGGCCACGGCGCTCTGGGCACCCAATGCGGTGGTCAGGATTTCAAAGGCGGTGCGGGAGTAGTAGTCCAGTCCCCGAACCAGGGTGTTATCCACAATGAAGTCAACATTTTGGGCCTTGAGGGTGGACTGTACGGTGTCAAAATGGGTGCTGCAGCCAGGGCAGAGATAATCCAGGGTGGTGGGGGCACCTTCCAGGGCCTTGCGGCAGGCAGGAACCTTGCAGTCCAGGGTTCGTAAGGGGTTTTTCTCCATGCGCCGGAGGCAGTTGTCACAAAGTGTTTCTTTTCTGGCGGAGAGAAACGCCAGCAGGGCCTTCTGAAAATTGGGCCGGCATTCAGGGCAGCCCAATGAGTTGATGTGGGCCTTGAGGCCTGACAACCCCAGTCGCTGGAACAGTTCGTTGAGAATCTGGATCAGCTGGGCATCGATATAGGGGGATGCGATGCCGAACACTTCTGCATCAATCTGATAAAATTGTCTGTAACGTCCCTTCTGGGGACGTTCCCGGCGGAACATGGGACCCACTGTGTAGAATTTCCGGACAGGGTCTGCTGCATACATTTTGTGCTGGATATAAGATCGTACAATGGATGCCGTGGCTTCGGGTCTCAGGGTGAGTTTGTCACCTTTGCGATCGGGAAATGTGTACATCTCCTTTTCAACAATGTCTGTGGCCTCGCCAATGCTCCTTGCAAAAAGTTCTGTCTTTTCCATGATGGGGATACGAATTTCCTGGAATCCGAAGTTTCTGAAAATCTCGGCAGCTGTGCTTTCAATTTTCTGCCACAGTGGCGACTCTTCCGGTAATATATCCCTGAATCCTCTGATGGTCTGTATCATTTACCTCTTGCCTGCTTGTTTTGGGGGGCTCTGTTCTGATGCCGGTCACATTACGGATGGCATCTTTTTCTGGGGACAAGCCCGTTAAATTAAACCTTTTATATATCTGCAGTGGGGCTTAATAGTCAATCATTAAAATTGATATTTCAGCCCGGTGTCCGGGAACTGTTGCCCGGTGGAAAAGGCTTGAACCCTTGTAAAATCAGTGATACCTTGATTCTTAAATGATCATATGGGCTTTATTGTGGCCTGCTGCTCAGCGCTCATAATTGACGGTTTGTCCAGGTCTTGATTGCAGCACTGCCCAAGGCGGTGAGATATCGGCCGAACGGAGCAGGCGCGCAACGTAAACACGTGTCGAACATACTTTCAGGGGGAAAATAAAATGCCATCGAAAATAACCACCACCACCTTGTACCGGATGAAAAAAGAAGGAAAAAAAATAACCGCATTGACTGCCTACGACTACCCTTTTGCAAGAATGGTGGATGCTGCGGGTATTGAGATGATTCTGGTGGGGGACTCCCTTGGCATGGTGGTCCAGGGAAAGGAAAACACCCTGCCGGTGACCATGGATGAAATGCTTTATCATACCGCCATGGTGACCCGGGCCTGCGAAACCGCCATGGTGGTGGGGGACATGCCTTTCATGTCCTATCAATCTTCTCTGGACCGGGCCGTGGACAATGCCGGTCGATTTTTGAAGGAAGCCGGGGCCGGGGCCGTAAAGCTTGAGGGGGGTGCCGATGTGTGTGATGTGATCAAGGCTGTGGCCGCAGCCGGGATTCCCGTGCAGGCCCACATCGGGCTGACCCCCCAGAGTGTCCACCAGATGGGCGGGTTCAAGGTGCAGCGGGATGAGGACCGACTCATGGAAGACGCCCTGAATGTGCAGTCGGCCGGGGCTTTTTCCGTTGTGCTGGAAGGCATTCCCTCCCCCATTGCAGAAAAAATAACAAAGGCGTTGACCATTCCCACCATCGGTATTGGTGCCGGTCCCCATTGTGACGGGCAGATCCTTGTTCTCCATGATATGCTGGGCATCAATGACAGGCATCTGCCCAAGTTTGTTAAAAAATTTGCAGATCTCAATGCCGTTGCTGCCAAGGGGCTGGAGGCGTATAAAGACGCTGTGCAAAAGGGTGAGTTCCCCAGCTCTGAATTTGAATACAAATAAACAAACCCGGACAGCCTTTGCTGCTGAACACAACGAATAATGGGTCGCAGACGCGGAGCAAAATGGCAATATGCCGCCGCCCCCCCGACGGGCAATGGGCCCGGACCGGAACTGTAGACAGCTCGATTGTCCGGTTCCTATTGCCCATCGGGGGGGGCGGCTCTGCTGAGGTTGCTTTGGAGGCTGCCTTTTCATATAAAACATACATGGCTGCTACCACCAGTCACAACGAAAAATGAAAAAGTAGTTGCGGTTAACACCTAGTACCCAAAACCCAGCACCTTCTTTTTCATATAAAAAAAATTTGCAATCAGGAGGAATACGGGCATGACAAAAAAAGATACCTTTACGGCGCTTGTGGTGGAAAAAAAGGATGATGGGCTGGTACCAGCACTGAAGCAGCTTAAAATTGAAGATTTGCCCGACGAAGATGTGCTGATCCAGGTGGATTATTCCACATTGAATTATAAAGAAGGCCTTGGTCTTGCCAATCGCAATAAAATTTTTCGTATATTTCCCATGGTGCCGGGGGTGGATCTGGCGGGCACAGTGGTTGAATCAAAGTCGGCGGATTTCAAGCCCGGGGACCAGGTGATTTTAAATGGCTGGAGCGTGGGGGAAAGATACTGGGGGGGCTATGCCCAGATGGCCAGGATTAAATCCGATTTCTTGATTCCCCTTCCCAAGGGGATGAATACCAAGAAAGCCATGGCCCTTGGTACGGCAGGTTATACTGCCATGCTCCAGGTCATGGCCCTTGAGGAGGCCGGTGTGACAAAGGACAGCGGACCTGTCATTGTTACCGGTGCATCAGGGGGAGTGGGCAGCAATGCGGTGGCCATTCTGGCCAGGCTCGGCTATGAGGTCACAGCGCTCACCAGATCAAAGGATGAATCCATACACAATTATTTAAAAAAGATCGGGGCAAAACATATTGCCGGGGGTGAAGAATGGACAAAAAAGCCGGCCCCACTTGAAACTCAGAAGTGGGCAGGTGCCGTTGATACCGTGGGCAGTGTGGTGCTTTCCCGGCTTCTGTCCGAGATGAAATATGGCGGGTGTGTGGCTGCCTGTGGACTGGCAGGCGGGTTTGATCTTACCTGCACTGTTATGCCCTTCATTTTGAGAGGGGTCAGTTTAAGGGGGGTGGATTCGGTTTCCTGTCCGACCCCGAGGAGGATTGCGGCCTGGGAACGTCTGGTCACCGATATCTCCGATGAGGCCCTGGATCATATCAATAAAGTAATACCACTTAAAGATGTTCCCCGGTACGCGGCTCAAATCCTGGAAGGCAATATCACCGGCCATGTTGTTGTGGATGTTAATGCCTGAGGGTTTGGTAATAAGATGGGGCATACTGGGGAGGGGGGCAGACATTTTTGTAATGCTTATTTGATCCAGGAACTAAGTTTTTGATGTTGATGGTTATGGGAACAGCATTACGTCATTTCCAATGTGCGTTGTGGGCAATTCGATGGCAGTTATCCACGGCTAAAATTATTTACAGGGAGGAGGCAAGGCTTTCTTTGGGGCTACGTATCCAGGGAATTCTTTGCCGGTATTTTTTTATATGAAACCAGATATTTCCATCATTGGTTGCGGTCGAGTGGGTACGGCCCTGGCCGTATTTCTTTCCCGGGCAGGATATCCCGTTATGGGTCTTTTCAGCAGACACATTGGATCTGCTGAAAAGGCAGCAGTGGCAGCAGACATCGCAGGCATCGGCGGCAAGGTCTATGACGCCC
The DNA here is from genome assembly GCF_054657595.1 of Desulfocicer niacini. Taxonomy (NCBI): domain Bacteria; kingdom Pseudomonadati; phylum Thermodesulfobacteriota; class Desulfobacteria; order Desulfobacterales; family Desulfobacteraceae; genus Desulfocicer; species Desulfocicer niacini. The sequence continues at coordinate 105,870 of NZ_BAAHYK010000009.1, read as the reverse complement.
TGCAAGGGGCCGTGGCGGTGGCTGACATTGTTTTTATCACCACACCTGATCAGCTCATTGAAGAGGTGTGTGGAGAACTTGCCGCCATTAAAGGGCTGGTGGACAAGCGCATGATTATGCATTGCAGCGGGGCACTGTCTTCTGAAATATTGTCTTCTGCACGGGTGTGCGGGGCCGATGTGGGTTCCCTTCACCCCCTCCAGAGCTTTGCCCCCTACGTCCCGGAACAAAAATCCCCCTTTAAGGGAATTCATATTTCCGTTGAAGGCGCTGACCGGGCCGTGACGGTAGGAAAAGAGATGGTGGACGCGCTTGGCGGTTCCTGCTTCACCCTCCCCACACATGCCAAAACCCTGTACCACGCATCGGCGGTGGTGGCCTCCAACTATTTGGTGACCCTGGAGCATTTTGCCTTGGATCTGCTTAAGGCGGCCAATGTGTCTGAAAAAGAGGCCTATCTCATACTGGAACCTCTGATCACAGGGACACTGAATAATATTAAAAACCGGGGTGCCCAGGGAGCTCTTACGGGTCCCGTGGCCCGGGGGGATGCCGCCGTGGTGGCGGATCACCTTGTGGATATCGAGAAAAAAATGCCGGAATATGTGGATTTTTATAAGATGATGGGGCGGTATACCCTGGAGTTGGCTAGGCAGGGGGGCACCCTTGATGACAAGGCCGTTCAGGGATTGTCATCGCTTTTTAACCCATGATCAAGATGGGCGGATTTTGTTGAATCGGGGGCAGGCCGGTAACACCGATCTGCCCCTTTTCCATTGAGGTTGCCCAGGTAAGGGGTTCCTTTTGCCAGCTTGATGGGATGCTGGCAAAATATTTGAGTCCAGTTGGGGGCCGTTAAAAAATTAACCATCTATAATACAGTGTTTAGTGCCCCGCTGGAGTGTCTCCGTCAGAGACTTTTGTATCGTTTGTTTTCTGACAGTTCCTTGATTAAATTTTCATAAGTTTCAGAGCTTTGTTGTCCGTTGCCAGGATTTTGTTGGCCGCTTCAAGTTTTTCCCGGCTGGAGATCACAGCGGTTCCTTTGTTTACATCATCTGCCTTGAAATATTTTCTGGCAGCAATGGCCACCTGGTCTTTGGTAACGGCCAGAAGCGCTGCCTTGAAATTCTTTCTGGTTTCATCTGTGAGGCCCACACGGTCTCTGTAAAAGGCCTTGATGGAGGCTGGTCCCGGGGTTTCGGGTTTGTCAATCTCCGAGCAGATTTGCAAAATGGCTTCTTTCACATCTTTATCTGTGACCACATCGCTTGTAATAAAATCACAGGCATTGCGATAGACATCCAGGGTTCTTTCAATGTTGGGGTCCCGGTAAGATCCAAAGGAAAAGGTACCCTCCTCCGGGCTGTAAATGGCAAATCCACCATAGGCACCGCCCTTTTCCCTGATTTCCCGGTGGAGATACATGGACCTTAAAAGCTTGGCAATCACCGAAAGGCAAGGGGCATCTTCATGGGCCATGCGCACGGTGGTGAAGGACTGGGCCACAAATGACACCGATGTGCTGGTGCTCCATCCCTCCCGGGGAAATTCTTTTTTAACCTTTAGATCAATGGATTTCCCTGGTTCTGTATTGTTTTCCGGCACAAGGCTGATCAACCGTGCAATATTTTTCTCCCCGGATGCAAGGCCATGGGTGTCTCCCACAATGGCCGGGGACAGATTTTCTTTCGTAAACAGGGTGGCTGCAATGGTGTCAAGATCCCGGGACAGCTGTTCCAGATGACCGGAGCCGTTTTCAGCATCTTCTATTTTTTCTGTGAGGGCTTTGATGAACTGAAACTGGGAAACCCCATGCCACATCTCCCCCAGTGCGGCCGACGCAGAGAAATTGCGGGAAGCCAGGAGCATTGCGTATCGGTGACCATTGCCCACAATGGACGATTCCAGGCCTGCCCGGTATTGAAAAAGCTGGCTTTTAAGCCGGGTGAGGTCTTTAAAGCTTACCTCGGATATCAGTTCTGCAATGATGTCGAACATGGACCCAATGTTATGGTTCAGGGCTTTTCCCTGGAGAGACAAAAAGGTGATCAATCGATCATCGCCGTTAAACCCGCTGCCGGAAAAGGGAGAAAGGGAAATACCCCCGGTGTAAAGATCCACCAAGGCCGCAAGATCGGCATAATCGCGCTTGGCTGTTCCTGTGCCGGTGAAGGCCATGCAGAAAAAGGGGATCAGGGGAAGCATTGATTCAGGCAGATCCCTGGGAACCACAGGGCAGGTGAAATAGAGGATATCCGAGGTGGCCTTGTTGTAACAGGTGGCACCGGAAATATCACTGATGTGATCGGGGCGGATGATTTCAATGTCCGGCGGTATATCTTCCCGTTCCAGGGTGGGCAGCACCGACAGATCTTCTTCTGTTTCCTGAAGGGTTTTTAAGGTGTCGGCATCCTGTTTGATTTTTTCCAGTTCTTCCGGTGTCAGCCGGGTCTGTATGTCGGCAAGTTCCTTTTGTATTCTTGTTTCTTCCAGGGCTTCCATGCCGGTGTCCGGGGCCAGGGTAAAACGTACCCGGTGGGGATTATCAAGGAAGTATTCCCTTATTTTACCCTCCAGAAAACCTTTTTGGGCTGTTTCTTTTTTCAGGCGGGTCAGATCCTTATTCATGTTCAGGCAGGAGAGGGGAGCACCGCCATGGATCCATGGTCCGGCACAGGCCAGCAACAGCTTTATGCCAAAGGGGTAGGGGGTGTTGGTCATTTCTTTTTTGTTGAATTCAATCTGGTGGATGGCCGACTGCACGGATCGGGGATCAATTCCCTTGTCGGCAATCTCTTGAAGGGTCTCCAGTACAAGGGTTTCCACCTTTTCAACGGAGTTGGCTTCAATTTCCTTGAGACCACAGGCAAACATAGTGTCCCGCAGGTCCAGATCAAATCCGCTGCTGTCACTTAATGCTGTTCCAAGACCGGAATCAATGAGTTTTTGTCTCAGGGGAGAGGATGCATTGCCCAGCAGTACTTCTTCAAGAACGGCGCAGATGAGTACTTCATAGGCATCCCTGATATCTCCGATGAGCCATGCCACACAGGCCTGGTATTTTTTATCCGGTGTCTCGTCCCCGGAGAGGGGATAGCGGGCCGTGAATTGCCGTGATTTATCCCACCGGGGCTGTGATATGACTTCAGAATCCGGGTCAATGGCACTGAATCGGTGCAGCACCTTGTCCTGGATGAACTGGAGATGATCTTTCAGGGGAAGATTGCCATAGGTATAAAAATACGCATTGGAAGGATGATAGAACCTGGCATGGAAGGCCTTTAACTGTTCGTGGGTCAGCCGGGGGATCACCGATGGTTCCCCGCCGGAGTTGAAGTTGTAGGTGGTGTCCGGATAAAGGGCCTGCATCAGTGCCCGGCCCATGACCTGGTTGGGTGACGACATGGCTCCCTTCATTTCGTTGTACACCACCCCTTTGTATTCCAGGGTGGTCTCTCCGGACTCCGATAGCACGGTTTCCAGGCGATGACCTTCCTGCTTGAAGCTTAATTCATTAATGTGGGGAAAAAATGCCGCGTCCAGGTAAACCGACATGAGGTTATAATAATCTTTGCGGTTCTGGGTGGCAAAGGGGTACATGGTCCAGTCCGATGCCGTGAAGGCATTCATAAAAGAAGACAGGCCCCGTTTGAGCATGGAAAAAAACGGATCCCTCACATTAAATTGTTCTGAACCGCACAGCACCGTGTGTTCAAGGATATGGGCAACCCCGGTGGAGTCTGATGGCACCGTGCGGAACATTACTCCGAAGGTGTTTTCTTTGTCTTCGGTGCTGATGTGGATGTGCCTGGCACCGGTGGAATTGTGGGACAACAGGTAGAAAATGGCGTTGATGTCTTCTATTTTTTCCATCTGGAGGACAGTGTAGTCCAGGAGGGAATCTCCTTTTTCGATTCCTGGGTTGTTCTCATCTAGAAGGGAATGTCCCAGGTTTTTTTGTTCGGTGTCATGTTTTTTTGTAGATGCCACGTTTAATCCTTTTTATTTTGCCTGTCTTATCCAGGCGGAAGATGATATTTCGAAGTTTTTTGTCATTGAATCCGGTGTGTTGTCTGATGGTTTTGAAATCGGTTCCATTGGGGTAATTGGAGATAATTTCCAGCACAAAGGTGGAGGCAATCCTGCTTCCCGGAGCGGTCTGGGTGGGTATGCCAGCAATGCATGCCGGATGGCCCGGTGGGTTTTGATAGAGCAGTTTTTCCAGTCTGTCAAGCCTTGCGTTGATGTGCGTAATTTCCTCCTGTGAGGGAATTTCAAGTTTTTCCATGAGGGTCTTGATCAAGTTTTCCAACACAAGACCCGGTGTTACCTGTTGTGCCATGAGTTCCTCCCGATGGGGTTCGGGTCAGGAAATGAAAGATGGCCGGAGGCATAATTAATTTCGGGCAAGATGTCGAAAAGAGCTGCCCTCTGCTTCACAGATGCCTTTTTCGTGGATGGGGAATGAAAGCCTCTGGTTGAAAATATGCCGGGGACATGCTAAGTTCCCTTTCCCTTGTTGATTCAGTTGCTTTAAACTGATATGTGTGCATGGCGCTGCGGTATTTTTTTTATCGGTTTTGATGGAAAGTAAGAGACAGATATGTTTCAGGCATGGCAGATTGAGGAAAAAATCCACACGTTGTTGTGGGGCACCATGGCTATCATTATCATTACACCATAATTACTTGTAGTAAAAGTTAAAGTCAAGTGGTGGTTTGTATTTTTTATATGAAAATGCGACATAAGAGCCCCCAACGCTCACCCGTTCCGGCCCATTCGGACTCAAAGGCTTTTTCATTAAGTGTGGAGAAAAGACGTTATGACTACCTATCCAGGAGTACTTTTAAAATCATCCAGCCTGTTTGCCAAAAAAGAGCTGGGGCAGAATTTCCTGGCTGATCCCCAGGCCGCTGCCATGATCGTTAACCGGGCAGGTATCACAAAACAGGATACCGTGTTGGAGATTGGTCCCGGACTGGGGGCGCTTACTGTGCACATTGCAAAACAGGCCGCCCGTGTGTATGCCGTTGAAAAGGATACCCGCCTGATTCCTCTGATTACAGGGGAGTTGGGGCGGGCTGGGGCCGACAATGTCACCTTGATCAATGACGATATTTTCAAGGTGGATATCGAGGCATTGGCCGGAGAGGGTAAGCTTCTGGTTGTGGGCAATCTGCCTTATAATATTTCTTCCCAGGTACTTTTCAGGCTGGTGGAAAACAGAAGTGTCGTCAGCCGGGCTGTTCTCATGTTCCAGAAAGAACTGGCCCAGAGAATTGTGGCCCCCCCGGGGGGGCGTGATTATGGGCGCTTGTCCGTTGTGATGCAGTACTGCTCCCGGGTGAGCACCGTTGCAGACATTGGCGGCCAACTTTTTTTTCCGAAACCCGAGGTGGAATCCCGGGTGGTGGCAGTTGATTTCTTTGAGAAAATTCAATTCCCAGCGGATCAGGAGGCATATCTTTTCCGGGTGATCAAGGCAGCTTTTTCCAAGCGCCGGAAAACCCTGAGAAACTCCCTTGCCGGGGCGGAATTGTCCATTAATACCACCCAGGCGGCCCAGGCCCTGGAGTCCGCAGGGATTGATCCCACCCGCCGGGCGGAAACCCTCACCGTTGATGAATTTATTGCCCTTTTTAAGGTGTGCCGGGATAGCTTTACAGGAACAACCATTTAATGGGTATTTTTATAAAAAATATACATGGCTGTAACCACCAGCCACAACGAAAAATGAAATTCTAATGATTCCAAATGTCTGGTCGGAGTTTCATATAAAAAACCCACATGTCCTGTCGGACACAACGAATAATGGGTTGTAGACGCGGAGCCAAATGGCATTATACCGCCGCCGCCCCGACGGGCAATGGGCCCGGACCGGAACTGTAGACAGCTCAATTGTCTGGTTCCTATTGCCCATCGGGGGGGCGGCTCTGCTGAGGTAGACTTGAAGGCTACCTTTTCATATAAAATTAAAATCCAGGAAGATAATAATGATACGAGCAAACAGACATTACGCAAAATTAAAGGCCTCTTACCTGTTTTCTGACATTGCCAAAAGAGTGGCAGCCTACCAGAGTGAAAATCCGGATAAGGAAGTGATCCGTCTGGGCATCGGAGACGTGACCCGGGCACTGCCCCATGCCTGCATTGAAGGGTTTCATAAAGGGGTGGATGAGATGGCGGACGATGCCACCTTCCGGGGATATGGACCGGAACAGGGATATGATTTTCTCCGGGAAAAAATTGCAAAATTTGACTTCAACAGCCGTGGGGCCGACATTGCCGGTGATGAGATTTTTGTCAGTGACGGTGCCAAGTGTGACTGCGGTAATTTCCAGGAGCTGTTTGCCCAGGATATCAAAATAGCCATTCCTGACCCTGTGTATCCCGTGTATCTTGATACCAACGTCATGGCAGGCCGAACCGGCATTTTTGAGGACGGCAGATACCAGGGCATTGTGTATCTGGACTGTACCCGGGAGAATAATTTTCTGCCCGAACTGCCAAAGGAACCTGTGGATCTGATTTATCTGTGCTTTCCCAACAACCCCACCGGCACCACCATCACCAAGGCAGGTCTTAAAGAATGGGTGGATTATGCCAGAGATAATAAGGCGTTGATTCTCTTTGATGCAGCCTATGAGGCCTTTATCCGGGGCGAAGATCTTCCCCACTCCATCTATGAGATTGAAGGAGCCAAAGAGGTGGCCGTGGAGTTCAGAAGTTTTTCCAAGACCGCCGGTTTTACAGGTACCCGATGTGCCTATACCGTGGTACCCAAGGAGTGCATGGTCTATGATGAGACCGGAGAGAAAGTTGCCCTGCATGCCCTGTGGAATCGACGTCACTGCACCAAATTCAACGGGGTATCCTACCCTGTGCAGAAGGCCGTGGAGGCTGTCTATTCCCAGGAAGGTCAGATCCAGGTAAAGGCCTTGGTTTCCTATTATCTTAAAAATGCCGATCTCATCCGTCTGTCCATGGCCGAGCTTGGATTTACCTTTGTGGGGGGGGACAATTCTCCTTATATCTGGGTTGACGGTCAGGGCCGGGACTCCTGGGAGTTCTTTGATCTGCTGCTGTCCAAGGCCGGTGTGGTGTGTACCCCCGGGGCTGGGTTTGGAAGATGTGGCCAGGGCTACATCCGCATCAGTGCATTCAACAGCCGTGAAAATGTGGAAAAGGCCATGATGCGCATTGCCGAGGCTCTTAAATGAACCATTTTTTTAAGGTAAAGACCCTGGAGAAAGTGATGGGTATGGTAGGCCGTTTTTCCGCCATGCCCACAGAAACAGTGACACTGGTCCAGGCATCGGAAAGAATACTGGGCCAGGACATCGTTGCCCACCAGGATCTGCCGGGATTTCGGCGATCCACCATGGATGGCTATGCTGTTCAGTCCGCTGCCACCTTTGGGGCCTCCGAGGCTAATCCGGCCTGGTTGAAGGTGGCCAGCACCATTGCCATGGGTGAAACCCCTTGTTTTTCCCTGGCATCGGATGAAGCCGCCCCCATTTCCACTGGCGGCATGCTGCCCGATGGCGCCGACAGTGTGGTCATGCTTGAGCACACAGAAGCCGTTGATGCTGCCACCGTGGAGATCTATAAAAGCGTGGCCCCCCTGCAGCATGTGGTGGACCGTGCCGAAGATTATCGCCAGGGGCAGGAAATTTTAAAGGCAGGCACCCGGATTCGTCCCCAGGAGAGCGGGGTACTGGCGGCCCTTGGAAAGACCCATGTGACGGTGTTCAAACAACCCACCGTGGCCATTATTTCCACGGGAGACGAGATTGTCCCCGTGGGAGATACGCCGGCCCCTGGCAGAATCCGGGACATGAATTCCCACACCCTGGCAGGCCTTATTTCAGAAGCCGGAGCCATTCCCCTGCAGCTTGGCATTGTAAAAGACAATCGAGACGAGCTTTTTGATGCCTGCAGCCGGGCCGTGGCAATGGCGGACATGGTACTTATCTCCGGGGGCAGTTCCGTGGGGATGAGGGATTTCACCGTGGAGGTGCTGTCCGATCTTGTCGATACGGAGCTTCTGGTCCACGGCATATCCATCAGTCCCGGGAAACCAACCATTCTGGCCCGTTCGGGCAATAAGCCCGTGTGGGGACTGCCTGGACATGTGGTGTCGGCCATGGTTGTGTTTAAGGTGGTGGTTCTGCCTTTTTTGCGAAAACGCATGGGGGAAAACGCCTGGGCCAGTCCGGGTGCGCTGCTTCCGGCCACCCTTACCCGCAACGTGGCCTCGGCCCAGGGCCGCACGGATTTTATCCGGGTGGCAATCCAGGAAAAAGAGGGACATTTGTATGCCGCCCCGGTACTGGGAAAGTCCGGTCTGATCCGCACCATGGTCATGGCCCAGGGACTTGTTGAAATCGGTGAGAATGTGGAAGGTCTGAACAAAGGGGCCGTGGTAAATGTTCGATGCATGTAAGACCTGCCACAATCAATAATGGAAAACCAGTAGCTGTTAGTACCCAGCACTTGATTTTTCACATAAAAATACACAGAGAACAAAATGACTGTAAAACGAAATGTATATCTGGACATGAAGCCCGTTGAAACGGCAAAAACCATCCTTTTTGATGCTTTCCCCCTCACCGGGGAGGTGCAGTGGGAGGAGATCAACAGCTGTGAGGCTCTGGGCCGGGTGCTGGCGGAACCGGCCGTGGCCGGGCTTTCTTCCCCCAATTTCCATGCCGCTGCCATGGATGGCATTGCCGTTGATGCAAAAAACACCTTTGGGGCCAGTGAAGAATCTCCTCGTTCCCTGGTACCGGGCAAAGATATGTTCTGGGTTAATACCGGCCACGTCATGCCGGAAAACACCAATGCGGTGATCATGATCGAGCACGTACAGATCATGGATGACAATCTGGTGGAGATTGAAGCCCCGGCATTTCCCTGGCAGAATGTCAGAAAAATGGGGGAGGACATTGTGGCCACGGAGCTTTTGTTCCCCCGGGGGCATCAAATCTGTGCCTATTCTGTGGGAGCGCTTATTGCCGGTGGGGTGTTTTCCGTAAAGGTTCGTAAACAACCCAAGGTAATGGTCATTCCCACGGGTAACGAGCTGGTCTCCTGGGAGACAGCCCGGGACAAGGGCCTTACCCCAGGAGACGTTATTGAATCCAATTCTGCGGTGCTGCTTTCCCTGTGCCGGGAGTATGGCTGTAAGCCCGAACGTCATGCCATGGTGGAGGATAAGCTTGAATGGATCACCACGGCCGTGGATGAGGCCACAAAATCCGATTATGACATGATCATGATCATCGGCGGATCTTCCGCCGGTTCCATGGATTTTGCCCGGCCGGTAATATCCACTCTGGGCGAAGTATTTGTCCATGGGGTCACCATGATGCCCGGTAAACCCGTGCTCTTTGGCCGGGTGAACAACAAGCCGGTGTTCGGTATCCCCGGATATCCCGTATCCGCCATTGTGGCCTTTGAACAGCTGGCAGGGCCTCTGCTTTTAAAAATGCAGGGACGGGGTTCCATGGACCGGGATCTTGTGCAGGTACAACCCGCCCGGAAAATGGCGTCCAAGCTTGGCATGGAAGAGTTTTTGCGCGTGAAAATCGGTGCCGTAGATGATCGCCTCATTGCTTCCCAGCTTCCCCGGGGGGCTGGCAGTATCACCACCATCACCGAAGCCGACGGTATTATCCGCATTCCCACCCATGTGGAGGGTATTTCCGAAGGTGAAACCGTCACGGCCGAGCTTTTGCGACCCCTGTCAGCCATTAAAAACACGGTGGTGATCACCGGGTCCCATGACAATACCCTGGATGTTCTAACAGATCAGATCCGGCGCACCAACCCCGGAGTGAGCATTTCTTCAAGCCATGTGGGCAGCATGGGGGGACTTATGGCCATTAGAAAGGGGACCTGTCACATGGGCGGTGCCCACCTGCTTTGGCCGGAGGATGGATCCTATAATGTGTCGTATCTTAAAAAATATCTTCCTGATATGAAGCTGCATCTGATCAATCTTGTGATGAGAGAACAGGGGCTGATTGTGCCCAAGGGTAATCCCAGGGGGATTAAAGGGCTGTCTGATGTGGCAGACCAATCGCTTTTTTTCATCAATCGCCAGCCCGGCTCCGGCACCCGGATCTTGTTTGATTACCAGCTTGAAAAGCTTGGCCTGACCCGGGATCAGATAAAGGGGTACACCAACGAGGAATACACCCACATGTCCGTGGCTGTGGCGGTTCTGTCCGGCCGGGCCGATGCTGGTCTTGGGATCTATGCGGCGGCCAAGGCCCTTGATCTGGATTTTATTCCGGTGATCACCGAATCCTATGATCTGGTCATTCCCGATCGTTTTATTGCCACGGAAAAGGTACAGGTGCTGCTAAATACCATCTCCACCCGTCAGTTTAAACAGCGGGTGGAGGCCCTTGGTGGCTATGGCACGGAAAAGACCGGAGATCTTCTCTGGAAGTATTGATATCATCCGCCCGTTGGGGGGCTCCTGCTGGATGCCTGGGGCCTTGGGAGGAATGCATGACCAGGCTTTGTCGTAAAATAACAAAATATCTGCTGGTAGCTATTATCTGGGGTGCGGGTGTTGGGGGGGGCCTGGCTGTCGGGGGGATTTTTTCCTGGACGGATGAAGGGGGCATCAGGCATTACAGCAATGTCACCCCCTCCCTCTCCGGGAAAAATGTGGAAACATTTGAGGAGGATCATTCCCGGTATCAGGGGCTTTCCCGCAATTCACGGGAGGGTATTTTATTTAAAGCCGTGAAAATATATGATGGGGATTCCCTGAAAGTATCCGGGGGCGGCTTGACCCTCATGGTGCGTCTGGTGGGTATTGACGCCCCGGAAACCGGCGGGGGAAAGCATGAACCCCAGCCCTTCAGCCGACAGTCCAAAGATGCCTTTTCCCGCATGATTGCCGGGGGGCCTTTTACCCTTAAAAGCTATGGCACCGGAAGTTATAACCGTGTTCTGGCAGAGCTGTTTGTGGGGGGTGAAAACATTAATCTGGCGCTGCTGCATGAGGGACTTGCCGAGGTATACCGGGGAAAGATGCAGGCAGGGCTTGATAAAAAGGCCTATTTAAAAGCCCAGAAAGAGGCCCGGCAACACCGCCGGGGCATCTGGTCTCTTGGCAAGGCATATGAAAGTCCGCGTCTGTGGCGAAAGAAGCATCCCAGAAAGTAATTCTGGCTCTTCGCGGATTATAGTGCGGGCACATGACCCCATTGGCCAGACAAGGGTGATGCCTGGCCCATCTTATGACCAAGCCCTACTTTTTCAAACCACAAATAAGATCCACGATTTTCTTTGATGTATACTCTCCTACATCAGCAAGACCATCAATGGGTAAAAACTGGTTGGCATTGTTGGAAAACAGGCATTTCACCGATGCCGGAAAATCCTCATCCGCTTCATAAAAAATATAACAAAGGGCGATTTTAGGCAGGGGAAACAGGGTAAAGGCAAAATCGCCCCCGGCCTGAACCGGCACATCTTCACCGTTGAAATAGCGGGTGATCAAGGTGGCTGACTTTCTTATGTCTGGGACATGGGGCTCCAATAATTGTTCCGTGTGCGTGGTAAAAGCGCCCACATAGGGCATGCTGTCGGGAAATTCCCGAAAGGACCTGAAGGGAGACAAGAGACAGATTTCCGGGGTGGCATTCAAGGCATAAAGGGAGATTAAAATACCGTGGATGGCAGGGTAGTTCCCTTCTCCCAGGGTGATACCCCGGGGGGTAATGGAGCATTTCTCACCAAAGGCATCAAACATAAATTCCTGGCCATTCCGGTGGCCCGGTAAATTCCTTTCAAGATCCGGGGGAAGTTTCGTGTACAATTTGTATAAATTCTGCTGAACTATTTTTGCGTAATTGTCGCTCAACGATTTTCTCCTCTCTTTTCTGTATACGATGGTGATCTATTGATCAAATTCAGGCTCATATCCCACAGTAAAGGACGTTGTGGCGGTGTTGCCCATGGCTGAAAAATGTCTGTTATCCTTGTCAAAGGGGCAGATGGGCATTGGACAGGGCTTAAATCCGAACTTTCTGTAAAATTCAGGATTACCCAGAACAAATATGGTGCTTTTTTTGATGGCTTCCTGGCGCAGGGTAAACCGTATCAATTCAGCGCCGATGCCCTGGCGCTGGAACTGCGGGGCCACAGCCACAGGTGCCAGGTGCAGGCCGCACACCTGTGTATCATTGTATGCATTGGAAAATGCGATGTAGGCAATGACCTTGTTCACATGGATGCAGACCCATTCATGGATCTGGGTGTTGTTGCGGTGGAAGTTTTCTACGAGTCTGGCCTCGTATCTGCTTTTGGGAAAGGCCGACTTCAGCAGGGCGGATACCTTGCCCTGGGTTTCCTGAGTTGTTTTACGTATTTTCACTGTTTTCTCCATAAGGTCTTGTGTTTCTGGCAATTCTCAAATTTTACCTGGCATCGACCGGGATAAGTCCTCGATTGGAAATCCAAAGATGGTAACTCACGACTGCAAGCGCCGGGGGGCCATGCAGCCCCGGCATTGCCTGTCGATGAAATTTGTGGTTTCTTGAATTTTGTCGTTGTTTTTCATAAGTGGTCATCTTATCCGTCCTACATTAATTTTTCAAGGGATTGGTGCCTCACTTACATTTACCTAGAGGGAGTCGGTTTGCCAGGATTCAACCTTAATATATTATAAAGTTTATTTAACTATTGTTTTACATAATTTTTAAATATTGATATGTCCTTTTTCATATAAGACGGATATGTGGAACTGGATATTACGTTTGTTATCCAGGTTAGGGTCTGTTAAGAAATTAAACATCTATATATAGTATTGGTTGCCCGACTGGGGGCGTCTCCATCAGAGACTTTTGCATAGTTTGTTTTTTAACCGGCCTTTAGATAATTAATTGTGAATGGTATCCAGACCAACATACCAACTTGTTCGGCCCCGCAGGACATGCGAATGAAAGAGGTAGCGTCGTCATGAGAGTACAGGTTTTCAAAACATGGAACCGCGTTCGTTCCAGTTTCTGGTTTCTCCCGGCAGTAATGGCCGGTGGAGCAATGGTGTTGGCCTTCGCAACTGTTGCCTTGGATGAGCCGGTAACGGACTGGGTGACGATTAACTGGGCTTGGACATTCACCGGCGGAGCGGAGGGGGCCAGTTCTTTGCTGGGGGCTATCGCCGGCTCGATGATCACCATAGCTGGGGTGGTTTTTTCAATGACCCTGGTCGCGCTATCGCTCGCCTCGTCACAGCTCGGTCCCCGTCTGCTCCGCAATTTCATGCGCGACACCACGACCCAAGCGGTACTTGGTACGTTCGTTGCTACCTTCCTGTACTGTTTGCTCGTCCTGCGCACTATCCGCCGTACTGAAGAGATCACCTTCGTCCCCCACCTGTCTGTCACCCTCAGTGTGCTGCTCGCGGTGGTGAGTGTGGGAGTGCTGATCTATTTCATTCATCACGTGTCCGTTTCTATTCAGGCCGACGAGATCGTGGCGCGGGTCGGAACGGAGTTGATTGAGGGGATAGACCGTCTGTTCCCCGAAAATATCGGACAGGGAGCACCACCGATTCCGACGGAACCGCCCAACGCAGGCTTTCTCGGCATGTTCGGTCGGGAGGCTATTCCGATTGGTTCTGCTGAGGACGGTTACCTTCAGTTCGTCGATGGGGACGCGTTGATGGCGTTGGCCATGCAAGAGGATGTCGTTATTCGACTGGAGCGACGGCCCGGCCATTATGTCGTTGCTGGTCGCCCGCTGGTCTTGGTCTGGCCGGGAAACAGGGTTACCGATAAGTTTGTGGACCAAGTCAATTCCGCGTTCGCCTTGGGTAACCAGCGAACTCCCGGGCAGGACATTGAGTTCGCAGTCAACCAACTTGTCGAAATCGCGATACGAGCCCTCTCCCCCGGGGTGAATGACCCGTTCACGGCCATGACGTGTGTGGACCATCTGGGATCGGCACTATGCCGCTTGGTTCAACGAGACATTCCGTCGCCGTATCTACATGACACTCAGGATCAGCTTCGGGTCATTACGCCTGTCTTCACGTTCCCGGATGTCACGGACGCGGCGCTCAATCAGATTCGGCAATATGGCCGCACCAGCACTGCGGTAGCTATCCGTCTGCTTGAAACGATTGCCGAGGTTGCGGGATTCGTACATCGACCTGAGGACCGCGCGGCACTGTTACGGCACGCCAAGATGATCGTCCGAGGGGCACGCGACGGGTTGTTGGAAGACGAGGACCGCCAAGAGGTAGAAGAACGCTTCGAATCCGCGAACCAATTGTTGAGCAAGTCGCCTGGTGCTAATCTTTGAAATGCATGTACGCAGCCAGCATTCCGATGCCAAATAGGCCGAACCACTCACTGGTGCGGACGCAAGAAGCAGCATCGCCGTGAATCGCGGTGCTGACTACGTCCAGCACCGCGATTGTGCAAAAAAACAAAGAGTATCATAGAAATGGAAGTTGTTTATTCAAAAGAAACAGATTTTGACGAATGGATCTTACTTGCAAGGGAGGTTGAACCACTTTTCGGTCCTATGGCTGATGAGATAGATTTTCATGAAGCCTTAAGGCAAGCCATTTCTTCAAGTACAGCATTTTGCATCTATTCAGAACTAAATGGAGAGAATTCTGATTTAATTGGCGGTGTTATAATTTCTAAAGAAACAAATGAGATAGCATGGCTCGCAGTATCGCTTCAATATCGTGGTAAAGGTTACGGTCGAAAATTGGTTGAATATGCTATTAATATGCTGAATCAGCAGGAAAAGATGTTTGTTCAGACCTTTGAAGAATCGGTCCCTGAAGGTAAGTCTGCAAGAAATTTATATATGGACTTTGGTTTTACTGATTTCAAAGATGGTGGTCTAAATCCCGCAGGAGTGCCCACTGTAATAATGCAATTAGAAATGACAAAACGTATTTGAGCACTACCAAGTTGTGGAGAAAATTATTGAAAAAATAGGAAGATTTTTCGATTTGTTCTTAAAAAAACAAAATGGAAAAATATCTTGTATCAAGCGAATTCCTTGATTGGAAAAACCCTCTGGTGGTGAAAATGGCCAAAGAACTTTCTCAAGGTTTGACGAAAACAAAAGAAATAACAAAAGCCTGCTTTGAGTATGTCAGAGATGAAATAAAGCACAGTAAAGACTACCAGTTAAATCCGGTGACATGCAAAGCATCAGAGGTGCTTGAATACAAAACCGGGTATTGTTATACAAAAAGCCATTTGTTAGCGGCTTTGCTGAGAGCTAATGGAATTCCAACAGGTCTGTGTTACCAACGTCTGACCACACAAAGTGGCCAACTTCCGTTTTGTTTGCATGGTCTTAATGCTGTATATCTCACTGATATTGGGTGGCATCGAATTGATGCAAGAGGTAATAAAGATGGCGTTGACGCTGAATTCACTCCACCTAAAGAAAAACACGCTTTTCCAATAGTTGTTGATGGAGAGGCTGATCTTTTAGAAATTTGGACGGAACCGTTACCTGAAATTATAAGGGTTCTCACATCTTGTGTATCTTATGAAGAAGTGGCCAATAATTTACCAGATATTGAACTAATTCAGTGTGATTGCTTACCAAAGGTATAAAAATGGCTACCCATACGGCAGTGAAGCACAACCAAACGATGCACGTTGACCCAAATAGCTCGGTTTTTTTGGTATCATGGCGCAACTGATTTTGTTTTAGCTAGAGCACTGACGGTTATTTGGTCAGGTGATCTTCAGCGTTCTAAAACAGGTAAATAAGGAAGAATGAGAGGCAACTATATGGTTGTAAGACCGAAATTATATTGATTAATATGATTAAAGTCCAACCGTTATCATGAGAATTGCGATTGAATAAAAATTGATTTTAAAAAGGAATGAACATGAAAGACATAAAAATTTCTTTGATGGAAATCAGTGACCTCCAGGAATCAGCAAGAGTTCTCAGTGTTGCTATGCTTGATGCGAAGCTTCATGTTGCTGTTTTACAGGGTAAGGGTGAAAATGAACGCCGGGAAATTGAAAAAATGTTTTGCGGCCTTTTTACCCATTTACCCGGCATCGTTTTTCTGGCAAAGGAAAAACAAGACATTATCGGGGTGATGCGGATGAAATCATGTGAGGGGTATAAAACTGTTGATAATCCCAAAGATCCAATAGATGAAAATGATATTGAATGGCGGAAATCTGTCTGGCGCACTGAGTGGGCCCATCACGAGCCAAAGGGTCAACATTGGCATCTTGGTCCGATTGGTGTACTGTCTTCTCATCAGGGATTGGGTATCGGATCTATGTTGATGGAGCGTTTCTGCAAGGAGGTGGATGCCTGTATGGCAAAAGCATACCTTGAGACGGATGTGGATAAAAATGTTCGCTTTTATGAAAAATTCGGGTTCAAAGTTATTTCCGAGTCCAAAATTTTCGGTATCAAAAATCGATATATGTTACGAGATTCAAGAGTTTGATTCAACAGACACGATACTTAAATCCAACAAGAAAAATGCACCAGATTTCACTGGTGATTTACTCGTATGGGGTCGGGCTACACCAACTGTCTGAAATAAAAAAAGATCACCTTTACCCCCCCCCCCCGATTTCGGGTTTATATCCCACTTTTCGGGGTCAAAAAGAGCAATATAAAAAATATCACCTAAATTTAGTACATGATGCTTTAGAAACAGACACAATCAAACGCGAAGCCCGTTGGAGCAAACGCATTGCAATTGGTGAAAAACAATTTGTTTCTAAAATAAAAAAAGAAACTTGACTTTAAAGCATTCGGAAGAAAAACGCAATATTTGGATGAAGGGTTCCAGCTTTGGTAAGAGGTAACGTCCGATATCGCTGATTTTTATGCCGGGAATAGCGATATAGCCCCTAAAAACGGCTACGAATGGAATACTTTTTATTAAATTTCAGGGTATTAGCGTGGCCCGACCCCATATACAGAATGGTCCAGAATTCCGTGGTAATGCAATAGAGGGCAAACCCTGAAAATTCCAGAATACTGCCCAGCACCAGGGAGCCTTTCCGGCCCCAAACATCTCCTATATATCCAGAGGGGATTTCCAGCACACAATGGAAAATGAATACACGGCCTTGAGCAGGAAAAGGTCCTGGGTTGCCAATCCGTTTTCCCGGTAAAAAAAAGAGAGAATGGGCATGGTCAGCATCAGCCATTTGGACAGCTTGATGATGTACAAGCGGATGATATTATTGGTTTCAGCCTGGAACATGAGCCGATCCTGTCCGTTTAAAAGGCCGCAACATAGCATATGCATTCAGAATCCGCCATGATTTAGAATGGTGATGGATTGCTCCATGTCATATAGGAAGGCCAAAAGGGCCAGGGGTCACCTATTGAGCGGCATGGATCGAAATTCTCTGCTGATATGCTTTGCCAAATAAGCCTGGGCAGAATCTTCTCTATGGTTTGACTGATGCAGACTGATCGTGGCTGAAGGCAGGCATGGAAGCCGGTCCTCCCGTAACACCCGGAAACCGGCAGGTGAAATGCTTGCTCCCACCGGTGCAACTGCAAATCCTGCCTTAACCGCTGCTATTATTCCGGAAACACTTGGACTTGAATACGCGATACGATAGGGAATGCCTTGTTCTGACAACGCCTGCAATGTCCATTTTCGGAACAGACACCCGTGATGAAATAAGGCAAGCGGTAAAGGAGATTCCCTTTCTGGTTCGGCATCGGCGGGGGCAATCCAGACCACAGGTTCATGTCGTAAGAACCTGCCGCCATGTTCTCCATGCTCGCTGTTGCAAAGACATAGGTCAATTTCGTTTTTTTTAAACAATTTTAAAAGGTTGTCAGAAATGTCACAATAGAGGTCCACCCGTACCAGCGGGTATTTTTTTCTAAACCTTTTTAATATTGAGGGTAAATGCTGAGACGCGTAATCTTCGGCAGCACCCAGGCGAATCAATCCATTCATTTCCGGTTGAGTCAGTGATCCTATGGCTTCGTCATGTAATCGTAATAACTGCCTTGCATATTTGAGCAATTTTTCGCCATCGGGTGTCAGTTCTACCCCCCTGGTTATTCTCTGGAATAATTTTTTCCCCAGATTTTCTTCTATCCGGTTTATTTGCATACTCACGGCCGATTGCGTCAGATTCAGTTCCTGTGCTGCGTGGGTGAAGTTCCGCGTCCGTGATGTGGCAACAAAAGTACGGAGAATGTCAGGGGTCAGTTGCATGATTTTTATCCATCATAAATATTTATGGATAGCATGAAAAATATTCGTTTGTCAAATGGATCTGAAGGGGGATAAATAACAGATTATATAAAACCGAGTTAAAGGAACAAGCAGTTTTAATCACCTTGAGCAGGGTAACACCATAAGGAGGATATTTTGTTGGAAAAACAAATCGAACTCAAGGAACAAATTCATCAGCATTGGGGAAGATATAAGGCGTTAATGCCTCAAATCGCAAGGGCCTATGAGGATCTGCCCGATCAAGTTTATAAGGATGGGGCCATAGACGGCAAGACGAAAAGGTTGATGGCAATGACGGCTGCGACCATTCACGGGTGCCGGGCCTGTATTCTTTATCAGGCCGAAGCCGCGCTTAATCTTGGGGCATCATTGGAGGAAATGCTTGAATGTATTGGTGTCGCCGTAAGCCTGGGAGGCACCATGGCTGAAGGTGAAGCCACGAGGCTGATAAATTTTCTGGAGGAAAAGGGAATTATTTAGTTGAATGATGGCTGCTCTTTAAACCTTTTTTAGAGCAGCCTTTTACTCGTCAACACGGCGGCGGTTGTCAAGGACGCTCCGGATGGTTTCAGACAATGCTTTCCAGAGTACGGGTTTCAGCATTTCATACGGGAAGATTTCTTCCAGAGCTTCCAAAAAGAACCCAGGTGCCATATGAAAATCACCGTCTTTTGAAAAACAGCCGTCAGAAACGATGGTATGCAGATGGGGGGTAAAATTTAAAAAATCACCGTAAGTCTGTACAGCAATGCTGGCTCCGGGAACAGCGCTGTCATCAGGTACGGTCGATTTCAAATATGCCTTGATAACCTTCCAGGCACAGATGGACAATTTTGCCAACAGTTTCCTATCAAAGAGGAAATAAATCCGTAGCCGTTTGGGGATGCTGAATACCCATTGGCGGTCCCCCTGCGTCAGGATATTACTCCGGCAATTAAATATCCGAAATTTTTTGTCACATAAGTGCTTTATTTTTAAAAACATATTGGCACTACGAAGTTGAGATACTTCGTTGCCGGATTAATAGTTGTCACCTACCGCGTTATTTTATCGACAATTTGATATATAGACAAAACTTTGTTGATAAGGCGCTGATAAGCGCCTATTTGTATCCTGTTGCGCCAAATATTGTGCCACAACATTTGGCGCAATCCCGTTACCCCCTGTCTGGATAAGTTTCCGGTGATTTTTTAAAAATCATCAAAGTAGTCGTCATCCAGTGCAATGGCTTTTTGAGGAGTCTCCCCCTTGGTCAGCCGGGTATTCTGATAGTTTTCAATCCGTGCTCTTCTCTCCTCAATCAGCGCATTATCAGCTCTTTCTGAAGATATTCCGTTGGCATCAAGCATCGTGCCTTCAATATGCCGGATTGCCTGGTTGAGCTGCTCTATTCCTATGGCCTGTTCCTGTGAAGCATTGGTAATTTCGCAGAACATCGTGGCGATATTCTCGATTTTTCCGGACATGTTGACGAATTCGCCATTATTGGTTTCAACCAGGTCATGACCGGATTTTATTTTTTTTACCGTTCCCTCAATGAGCTCAGCAGTGCTCCTGGCGGCTTCCGCAGCGCGCAGGGCCAGATTTCTCACTTCATCAGCAACCACGGCAAAGCCGGCACCTGCTTCTCCGGCACGGGCCGCTTCTACTGCAGCGTTTAAGGCCAGTAAATTGGTTTGAAATGCAATTTCATCAATGGTTTTTATTATTTTAGAGGTTTCTTCACTGGACTTTGAAATATCTTCCATTGAATCGGTAAGAGCTTTCATATTTCCCTGGGCACTATTAACGCTTTCGCTGGTTTCATTCATCAGGCTATCGGCATCTTTCGCCATGGATGCGGTATTTTTGGTAAGGGCCGAAAGTTCTTCCAGGGAGGCAGATGATTCCTCAAGGGACGCCGCCACATTGCTTATCATGCCATGGAGCCGGTGTTCTGCATCTATGTTGGTCACAATTTCAACATGCCCGATCGGGTTGCCCTTGTCATCTTTAATATAAGATGTGTCCACCTGCATATAGGTACTGGGTTGATCCGGATATTCCTGGGTATAATTGGTCCGTGGCTGTCCATCACGAAGGCTGGCAATACCACAATTCTCCGTGCCGCAGATATCCGCCTTCCAGTTCGAGCAATGCTTGCCAAGGCAACTTTTTTTATCAAGGTTTTGAGCGCTCAGCAGGCTTTCCGTCACTTTATTGATAAAAACCCAATTCATATCCATATCCGTCACCGTGATGGGCAGCTGCACGGCGTCCAGGGTTCCCTCAAGATAATTCATTCGTTTGTGATGCTTTGCCGCGGTTTTATATGAAATTATTCCTAGAAGGAGAGTTAATAACAATGCTGAAAAGGAATTAAGATTCCAGTTGTTCCAGCTCATAAGGGATATGGCGACAGCGATAATAAAAAAGTTGATTCCGATTTTCTTTTGTAAAGACATATTGTTTTCCTTTTTTTTAGGGCATGGAAATCTTGAACTGTACCGGGTCAATACAGGATTCCGGCTTGATTTCAAGGCGTGGTAATAAAGTACCCAGATGATTAATCCAGTGCCGGGAAAATGGGAATGCGCACCCATTACATGAGCGGGCCCGGTTTTACCACTGTTCAACCTGGGAGTCCCCTTTTGAATTTTTGATTCAGGAGGGGGTGATCTGACGGATACAGGCATGGTCAGATCGTTCGATCAATACTTTCTCGATAACACATATTCAGTCATCTGAAAATAAAAAATGATGCATAATGGGGGCAGACCGGACCAACTTCATCCGGATGCACCAGCGAGTAAATTCCATGATGCGCCTTACCATTTTTGAGGGTAATGGGTATATTGGGAGGTAAAAACTGCCATAAGAGGTCCTTTTATGTGTCCATAATTAAGTTTAAATTTATTATCGATTGTTTTGATTTGTTGGTCAACAACTGATATCAAAAAATGTCTGCATTGCACTTTATTATTGGCTTTTTTACAATTTAGGAGGGTCGGATTTTATTCCTTTGGAAGGCGATAAACTCAAGTCAACAATCGCCACATGGAGAATGCAAACATATTTTAATCGGTGGTTAATCCAAGATCAAACTTTATTCATTATAAAGTTGAATACCGTGCCCGTTGATATACATAAGCCCAAGATTGTATTGAGGTAAAGCCTCTCCCTGTTATTCATTTTCATACTAACATGTTATGACTTTTCGTGTAGGCACTAACGATTCTCTATCTTGCAAATCTGTTCAGTACAATTCTCTATTATGTCTGCCAATTGTGTATGGGACATATCAGAATAGACTTCATAGGAAATGAAGTTTTCATCCCCTAGCAATACCATTAACTGATTTTCAAACATGAATGCGGCTTCCATCAATTCCTCGTGGTCATAATCTTCAAGGCCTTTTTCACTGTCACCGGAAGTATTAAGTGATACAACCTGTGCTGCCGTCATTTCGTGCAGTTTACCGGGGGGGGGCAGTGCATCCTCTATACAAAAAGGAGAGAATCCTTGCTGCAAGAGATTTTTTAAAGACAAAAATATGGGTTTGGGGAATTCATTCCAGTAAAACCAATCCCATTTTTCACACTTGTCTGGTTCCTTTACTTGGGGGTTTCCATCTTCATGGTCACAGACAACAAACAAGGTCACATAGTGTTTGTTGCTTTGGTGGAAAAGGTCATTGGTAATTGTTGCAAACCGAAGATTTTTAATGGACATGCCCGTTTCTTCAAAAACTTCCCTTTTGGCGCAATCTTCAATGGATTCATTGAACTCCAGATGCCCACCGGGAAAAGCCCATGAGCCAGAACCGTGAGCCCCTTTGCGTTTTCCCAACAATACCTTTCCATTTTTAATGACAATGACTGCCACACCAACTGCCGGTCTTTTTTCCATTTATATTCCCATGCTCATTTCATTAGTTTTGCGTATAGCTTGTCCTTTTCATAATCGTATCCATGAACTCTTGGGATTACAAGCTTTTTGAAAATTTAAAAAATAGCGTGACATCTGAAAGTGATGAGTCCATTCCGGGCTACCAACTCTCCAGTCAAATAAAAACCCTGAGGAAATATTGAAAAACAGTTTTAATCTTCAGTCAGTCAAATGACTGACTGACATTTTTCACCGTTTGAATCCCCAGGAGGCCTATGGACACCTTTATTGAAGGAAAACCCAGCAAAAGAATTTTTCAGCGAATTTATTTTTCCATTATGCTTTGGTTTGTGGGTCGGGCCATCCAGACCCTTCGCAATCTGCTTTATAAGTTGTATGGCTTGAGCCGTGGGATCATGATGCAGGTCTGGATACCGCTGGCGTTGATAAAATTACGTTTGCCCAGATTGTAAAGGCCTCCGGATTGGGTAAGGGTACCCTGTATTATTATGCCAGTAAAAATGATCTGATTTTTGATATTGCAGATTTTCACATGGAGCGAATTTCCACGGAATTGTTTGCCATGATTGAAAATGAGACATCTCTTTCCAGGGAAAGTCTGCTCACAGCATTTTTTGAAATTCTGCTCACTTCTGAAGCCAGAAGTCGGCTTCATCAGTATTTGATACGGGAAGCCGTATCCGGCAATACCTCATTAAAGGAAAGATTTCAAAAAACATATGACCAATGGTTTTCCATGGTTGACCAGGCCCATTCCCACATGCCGGGGCCGCACATTGATGTATCGGAAAAACTCAGATTCATTGTGGCAGTGGTGGATGGATTCATTCTCCAGGTTTTGCTGGAAACAGAGAAAATTTCGGTGGAGACGATTGTCAGACTTATGTTCAAGGTGATATAACATGGAAAACAGGGGGAGGCTTCACTGTAGTAAACCCATAATTTTTAAACCCCTTCATTTTATCACCACCAGGAGAGAACAATGGTCTTGGCCAAACAAATAATCATTATTCTTTGTTCCATCATCGCCTTTACCAGCTGTTCACCACCGAAAATTGAAAACAGTGCCAATGATAAAGACATATCGGGCACCCTTCTCAATGGATATCGAATTCTTGACGTGTCCAGGGAAACCTCACCCTTTCATTTAACGGTGTATCGTGGGGACTATATAAAATTTAAACTGAACCCTTCCGAGCAGGAGGTCCTTGTCTCCATCCCGGCCCTGGACATCAGTGCCACCGTGAATCCCAATGCTGAAAAATTCCCGTTTTTCAAAATGAAAACCGTGGGGATTTTTCCCCTGACCCTGGGAACACTCAAGGGAAAGATCCAAATAATAGATTACACCCAGTCCCATTATACCGAGTTATCAACGGAGTTTTGCGATCAAGTCCCAAAATGGCCATGATACCGGGTGGAATAGATGGCGAAGTGGATGAAGGGATAAGGGATTTAAGAATGAATAAAAGGAGAATGACATGAAACTTTGCATCACAGCAACAGGTAAAAACCTTGACGCAAATACCGATGCCAGATTTGGCAGGGCTCCTTGGTTTTTGATTATCGATACAGACACAGGTGCCATACTTGAGGCGATTGAAAATACGGCTTCCGGCCAACCCCAGGGAGCCGGAATCGCTGCTGCCAAGCTCGTGTCAGATAAAAGTGTGGATGCTATTCTCACCGGCAGTGTCGGTCCCAATGCCACCAGTGTATTTCAAACAGCCGGTGTTGATCTTATTGAAGGGGTATCATCTCAAGACACAGTACAGGAAGCCCTGGCCAAATTCAAACTAGGTGCTTATGGCCAGGCCCAGGGCGGAGCATCAACAACGCCTTTCCCTCAATCGGGTGTAAAAAGAGGGCGGGGCATCGCTGGTGGTGGTCGTGGTATGGGTGGTGGTGGAAGAGGGCGGGGTATCGCTGGCGGTGGCCGTGGCATGGGCGGTGGTGGAAGAGGACGGGGCATAGCCGGAGGTGGTCGTGGCATGGGTGGTGGCGGAGGCCAGGGTATGGGTGGTGGCAGTGGTCAAAAATGAGGGCTGAAGGCGTATTAAATTTTAGAAACGATATATGGCCTGGAAGACAATATCATCACCGGTGAGCATCGTGCCAGGCCATCATCATCCATGGGCAACACTGTCATTTCCTTCAGGTGTTAACACTTGATTTCAAGTCAAGGTTTATTCGGTTTTGAGGTATTCAGTGCGGTTTCATAAAGATCCTTGGCGTCTTTATATTTTTTGTATGCCTCCTGGGCCTGGGGTGTATCTCCCTTGCCTGCTGCCATGAGGCTGGTAAGGGCATTGTAGGCGGCAATGTATTGCTGATACGCTTTTGAGATGGCAGGGTCAGGTGGAGGATTGTCTGTATCAAATTTGTCGTCAGATACGTCCCCCTCAGAGGTGTTATCGGAACTGTTTCCTTGTGGCACTCCTGCATTGAGAGTGATTCTGGACCAGTCAATACAACACCTGCACCCGTCTGATATCCTGAAACCTGAAATCATGGCATTCACTAATACCTGTGCATCCATGGGGGCAACTTCGCTGCCGTTCCTTGAGGAATTTGCCTGGATGCTTTTAACCGTTTCCCATGTATCGTCATCCCGGGTAATCTCCAGTTTTACGGTACTTTGGCAGTTAAATCTTTTTCCGGTGTCAAATTCAGCAAGAACAGTGGTTACATGGCGTGGCTCAAATCGATAGGTGTGAGCCCCCTGGAAGCAGCAGCATCCCTTTTCCTGGTTCTCTTTGTTTTCACAGGACAGCGACATTGTTTCAATATCTGTCACCGATTGGGTGTCAGACTTATCGGTATGGGTGTCCGCTGCGTTATCTCCAGTCTCTTTTTCATTAATGGTTTCTTGTGAACCAGTGATTTTTTGGGTTTTGGCCAGACATTGTCTCAATTGCTCTTCCCGTTCCAACAAAGAGGCCCGGGCCTGATCCAAAGAGACAGATTGGCACCATTTCTGGTGGGTCAACTCTTCCGAGTGCCAGTGTCCTCCAGAGAAACCACAGTTGTTTTGGATATTTTTTTCATTTAATTCAATGGATATGCCTGCATATCCTTCACAAAATTCCCGGGGATCGTTGGGGTCATAGACCAGTACATGACGGGATGACTGATAGGCGTTCCCCCTGCTGTCGGTTACCGTTAAAAGGACGTTGTAATTGCCGGCCCACTGGAAGGTGACGTCCCCCGGGTTCTGTTGCGAGGAGGTGGCGGGGATGGTACCATATTCGCCGAATGTCCACTGGTATGAAAGGGGACCGGCCGCATTGCTGCAGGTGCTGGCAAAGTTAACCGTCTTTCCGGCATCGATAAATGAAATGGTGGGCGGGCTTGCAATTTCACAGGTAAAATCACCTGTTTCAGATGTGGCCTGACATTGGTTGAGTGCTTTTTCTCTGGTTTGTATATTGTCTGCCATCTGGCGCTGATCTGAAGTCCGGCACCATTTTAAATGTCTTTCGCGGTCCGAATGCCACAGTTCTCCGGTATACCCGCATTGCCTGTTGAGGTTCTCTTGGTTCTGCTGGATGGATTTGTCAGCATACTGATCGCAATCCAGGGTGCCGTCCTTTCCCAGAACCGCTATGACAACCGTGTCTGAGCAGGTACTGCCTTTTGTGTCGGTCACAGTAAGGGTGGCGGTATAGGTGCCGGGGGCGCTCCACCTCACTGCATACACCATCCCCTGCCAGCTGTCCCATTTGTCGGGTGTGCCCCCCTCAAAGGTCCAGGAATAGTTCAATTTATCTTTGTCTGGATCAGTTGCCTTTGCGCTGAACCCAATGGTGGTGCCGACCTGAATTGTTTTTCCCGAAACCGGTCGCTGGATGTTACACACCGGTGCCTGGTTGGAGAAATTTTTATATCCTGAACAGGTGATATATTTGAAGCCGGCACAAAAATCACCATCACAAAGGCGACCATCGCCCATAATATATGTGGGGCGGGCCTTTTCAAGTTCCCAGGAGATTGCCTGGGTAAATCCTTTGCCGCTGCAGAAGCTGTCCGCCGCCGGTTTTTCGCAGTTGGTGCCGAAATTGAGGCAATTATCCAATCGATACCCATTGAAACAGGGGGCATAAAAGGTTTTTGTTCCATTGGCAGATAGGGGCTTACATTGGCTGAGCAACGTTTTCCTGGTACTGGTTTCAATGTCCCGGATTTTTTGGGTTTCTTGAAGACACCACTGGTAATGGGCATCAAATGAGGATTGCCATCGCTGACCACAGAATCCACACTCCTTTTGCAGGTTGTCCTGGTTCTGCTTTACGGCGGTTTCCGCATATATTCTGCACGCGTCCTCCCGGTGGGCAAGGCAGTTTTTCAGGGCAACATCCCTTTTGCGGGTTTCAGCATCGGCCTGTTTTCTGGAAACAGTGGCACTCCAGTTGTAATGGCGGCTGTAATCGGACTGCCATGCACTTCCACTGAAGCCACAGTTGTTTCGGAGGTTTTCCTCATTTTGTTCCACCGCACGTTTTGCATAGACATCGCGCCATTCCTTTCCGCAGCGTTCAAGGGCATCAGCACGAAACGTTGTAAGTTCGTTCGCCGTTTGTGCCGAAACGGTCATGCACCACTGTTGGTGTCTTTTTTTGTTCCCGTGCCATTCAGGGCCTTTTAAATCGCAATTTCTACTGATATTTTCCCGGTATTGCGCCACGGCTTTGTCTGCAAAAAGAGTGCACCTATTCAGTTTGTCCGGATCCTTTACAGGATCTGAGCACACCGGTCGTTCCAGTCCGGAATGGGTAAGCATTTTGGAATATTTGAATTTCCACAGCTTGGCACTGCACACGGTTCCATCTTTATTTCCCCAAGTGATGGTGGCAACATTTGCCCGGCATGACAGGGTGATGGTTTCAGGATCTGGTTCGCCGGGGCTGGGTATATCACCGGAATAATGGAGTGTTCCCTTCCATTGGTTAAAACTGAAATGAAACACTTTGAAACTGAGTTTGCCGCTTCCCTTTTTGGAATAGACGAGAAACCCAGTATTATATCCATCTGACTGTTCGCCGGTACAAAGGGCAAATCCGTCAACAGGACCGATGGTGGCAACCTTTGTACACTTTGAAGACCATCTGCCCGTGCCGCCCACCCAGTATTCACTGCAGATAGTCAGGTTTTCCAGTTTTCCCAAGGCTTTAAACCGATTTCTTTCGGTGCCAAGTACCCCGATATTTTTTTCTCCCACGGTGATACTGCGGGTGTGTTCAACTTCGTCAAAGTTGCTGCCAGCCCTGATTCCCAGGGTGATGTCATGGACCCCTTTTTTCTGGAATTGATATCTCATCCGGGGGCCGCTCTGGAAATAGGAACCATTGATGTACCATCGATATTCTGGATGATTGAAAAGATTTTTGCACGTCTGGGTAAAGGTGATAATTTCTCCTACCCGAAGGAAATCTCCTTTGGCAGGTATGGGAGAAATCGTAAAATCAACAGTCACATCCCTTGGGTATTCAATGGCAATGTCAAGGCTGAATTCACTGTTCTCCCTGGGGTCTGTGGAGGACATCATTACTTTTATGTGACGTGTACCGGCGGTTTTGAAGGTGTGCTTCAAGGATTGTCCTTTGCCTGATTTGATTCCGTTGATGTACCAGTTAAATGTGTAGGTGTTATTGGGATTGATATTGGAGACAACCGCTGCCAGGGTATAGGTGGTGTTTACAAGAAACGGCGGTGGCGGGTCCCCTTCCAGTACGATGGCCAGAAGCTGTGCCTGTGGGGTCTGGGGGGGATTCATGGTAACAAAAACGGTGCTGCCGGAATTCACCAGGGAAAATTCCTTGGGTGACTGGATGGTGACGGTATCGGGCAGATATAAAATATTCATTTTAGGAGCCATGGACACCATCATGCTCAATCCAGCCTTTTTCATCGCTTTCTGGGCGGTGGGGTAGTCCATTCCGATCACATCCGGAACCCGGACCTGTTTGCCGGTCATTGGTTGAAAATTGACGGTAACCGTTATGCTGCAGCGCAGATTATTTTTTTTATTCACTGCTGTCATCCGAGTGGTTCCTGACTGTTTCCCGGTCACCGCTCCTTTATCATCCACACTTGCAATTTCCGGGTTATCTGTTTCATAATGGAAGTCACCAGGTTCGGCAGGTACGTTAAGACCGGAACGGTGGAGATAAGACATGGTTACCTGCTCCCTGGGATTGGATCTGTCCAGGGTGATAACGCCGGGATTAATAACACATTGGGCAACGGTTGTGGTTATGCCAAGAATACGGTCAACCTCTTCTGTGACACGCTCAAGTTCATTTTTAATACGATTTTCTGCAATGGCAAGGGAGTTATTCCTGTCTTCTCTCAGGCTGTATTGGATTTCATAGGACAGGTTCCAGCATTTTTTTGCCTGAATCTCTGCGGCATGGACAATGCGGAAGTAGTCTCCTGTATTTTTGGGCTCGGTATACAAAAAGGAATGAAGCTTTTTATGTTCGGTATCAAGCTCTTTACTGATTTGCCCCAGACGTCTGGTGGCGGTTGTTGCCCCAAGGCCGCCCTCGGGCACGAATTTGACTGGCCCTGCTTTATCACTGTACCAGTTGACAATTCGATCGGCAATAAAGTTCCAGCGGTCCAGGGGCAACAACACATAATCAAAAACCAGCTTGCCTGCGTGAAGGATAATCAGTTTATCTCTTTTGGATTGAAGTTTTCTGAACAGGTCCCCATACTTTACATGCACATCGGTGACATCTTTAATAATTGCATTAACGCTGTTCAGGCGTATTTGTCGTTTTTCCACGTGGCGGAGGCCAAGCTCATGCAGGGTATTTTTTAAAGAGATGCGCGGCTGGTACAATTCGACATATTGAAGGGCATACCTTTCAAGGGTGATCAGCTCATTGGAAAAATTCGAGACAATGGGGTCAAGTCCGTCAATTTTCCGAGCCATTTCCCGGTAAATTTTATCGATGTTGTTTTTCATTGTTTCTTCATATTCCCGCTGGGAAGCTGCTGCCTGATGGGGCAATACAATGGGAAAGAACAGGCTCAACAGGAGAATCATGGTAACAGGGAAATGATATAATGTCTTTGTAACGTTCATATGTGCTCCTCATTGAAAAAAACATTCTGGCTGACAGATGATTTTTCCTGTTGACACACTGTTGTGTGGCTATATTTTTTATCGTTAAAGGGTCTTACCTTATTGCAGTACCGCCAGACAGTTTGAAGAAAGATGGCCGTTTTTTCCATTGCCATGGTAAGAGCTTCCCTGATGCATACTGTTAATCATGGATACAATAGTTGGGATGTAAGGGGCTGGGAAGGCCTCCGGAAACGAAAGGCTATATTATAGTTTTATAAGTTAGAGGAAGAAATTCCCTTTTGTCAAGGCAAAATGAAAACGCTGTCGTTGGTATCGTAATTTTTATGTTGTCAACGGGGCAGCTCCTTTTTTGTAAGCAAATGTAGCAAATGGGGACAGACCACGTTTTTTTGCTGATTTTCTCTCAAAATTCGTGAAACGATTTACTAATTCTCTTAATTTGTCAAAGTGAAAAAATCCAGAATTGTTTTTCTGAGGGCAATTAATCGATATGATTTCTGACATTTTCCCGGCTTAAACTTAAATTCAGCGAAGAATTTACATTCTGTTTGAAGATTGTAAAAAATTCTATTTTTAACCACCTGGGCTTTTATGTTTTCCGGTTTTGTACGTTCCTTGATCTTTATCATCCGTGGGGCCTTATCATAAGATGGGTCACCCGTCACAATTGCCAGACACGACCCCAAAGCGGTCGATTTTATGACCAAGCCCTGTATCGTCACCACTGGTCAATCCGGGTATCTATTTTGCACGACATTTATGATGGGGCTGTTAAACTATGACAAGCAGTTTGTCATAAATCATCAGGAGAACAGAATTGTCGTGTCAAAAAATATTGGTTTTGATTTTCTCAAAGGATTTTATCCGGTCACGTTAAGGCATTTTCTTGTATCTATCCTTGTCTTTCTTACGGCCATGGGGGCCTTTGCGCTGCTTTTTATTCCCTGGGAACGGGCTTTTGTGTCGGATGCACCTGATTTGACAAATGAAGAACGCCTGTGGCTTAAAAGCCATGACGGCAAACTTATCCTGGCGCCATCTCCTGATTGGGAGCTTTTGGAATTTTTCGATGAGAACGGACGGTACACAGGCTTGGTGGCCGATTACATTTACTTGATTGAAAAAAAGCTTGATTTCAAGTTTAAAATTATTCGCAATGACACCTGGAAAAAGGTCCTTGACCTTGCAAAGATGGGCCGGGTGGATGTGATCAGTGCAGCCCAGGCCACACCCGAACGCCGCCAATATTTTAACTGGTCGCCGCCATATATTGGTCTGAAAAATACTATTATTGTCCGCACCACGTTCAAGGGTACCCTGAATCTGGATGAGATGCAGGGTATGCGCATTGGTGTGCCGCAGGTCTATGCTGTGGGAGAATACCTGCGCAGCCATTACCCGGAGTTGCACTTCATAGATGTGCTCAATGGGCGGGAGGGCATGAAGAAGGTCTCTTTCGGGGAGTTGGACGTCATGATCATGGAGATTCCCAATGCGCTTTATGTCATTGAGCAGGGAAAACTGACCAATCTACGTCTGGCCGGAGATACTGATTTTATCCTGGAGCTGAGCATTGGAACCAATCCCCGGTGGCCGATATTGGAGAGGATCTTGACCAAAGCCCTCATGAGCCTCAGTGCAGGCGAGAAGAAAGGCCATAGAAAAAAATGGATTCACCTTGAACCTTATCGTTTTTATGAAAGCGTTGTATTTTGGGCAGTCATAATGGGTATCAGCCTGGCTGTCTGCATTGTCACCGGTACCATAGTGATGTGGAACCGAGCACTTAAAAGAGAAGTTGAGCAACGTACAAGAGCCCTGCGTCACAGCGAGAGACAGTTCAGGGATCTGGTGGAATACTCCCCCAACGGGATTTCAATCATTAAAAATGGGATTCCCATCTACAATAATCCGCGACAGCTTGATATCATGGATAATTTCAAGCCCCTTTATTCAGCGGGATTTGAGTTGATTCATGAAGAAGATCTGCCGGTTGTGCGGCAGTTTCACCGGGAAATCAACGAGGATGACTGGCAGTTGTCTGAATTTAATTTCAGGTACTACATTTCTGAAAATTCAGAGGCACCGGGTGGGCTTAGATGGCTTCACTGCAAATTAAATTCCACAAAATATCAGGGAGAGCCGGCCCGGCTTTTGACATCCATTGACATGACCGGGGCAAAGGAGCTGGAACGCCTGCTGATGGTTCAGAAAAAAATGGTCTCCCTGGGACATGTGGCAGCAGGCATTGCCCATGAAATCAGAAACCCGCTGTCTGGCATCAACATATATTTAAGAGCTCTTAAAAAATTGTTTGAAAAAGGAAATGGTGCGGATAAAATTTATGCCACCATGGATGAGATTCAGTCGGCATCCAGGAAAATTGAACGGGTGATCAAACGGGTCATGGATTTTTCAAAACCGGCTGAACCTCAATTTGCACCCATTGACATAAATACCCCGATCCAGGATGCCATTCGTCTTTCCCGGGTGACCCTTGCCGGTAAAAAAATTCTGGTTGAAAAGAGACTTTTCAGAAATCTCCCCCGCTGCCTTGCCGAACCCCAGCTGATTGAAGAGTTGATTTTGAACCTTGTCAGCAACGCTGCAGACGCCATGCCTATTGATCAGGATAATCGGAAAATTGAGGTTACCTCTTTTTTTGAAGGAGATTGTGTCATGGTAAGGGTGGACGACTCCGGGCCAGGTATCGCCCGGGATTTGAGGAAAAAAGTGATGGAACCTTTTTTCACCACAAAATCCTGCAGCACCGGTATCGGTCTTAGCCTTTGCCACCGTATTGTCACTGACCACAGAGGAACCATTAAAATCTCAACTTTCGGACTTCATTTCAAAGTCGGCGTTTTTATACTAGAGTCAGCCTAACCACCGGCGGCAAAGCTCGGCAGTTTGTATTTCTGGGCAAGGGCGGGTGCTGCGGCATTGAGAAGGGCGCACTCGGGGGAGCCCACAGGTGTGGTGGTCAGTTTCAGATCAAATGCCAGAGAAGAGCAGCCATAAATTACAGGAGCGCCTTTGACGGTGAGCTGATGCAGCACAATGGCACCCAGGATTTCACATTTGTGGGTTACAAGGGAACCTGCCAGGGTGATGGGACCTGTGGCACCGGCCATGACCATGGAAATCAGGTTACAGGGAACCCCTGCCCGGGCGCATGTCATGACACCGGTGCAGCAGTTTACATCCAGAGTTAAAGGACTTGTGGGAGAGCAGTTAATGGTGAGGATGGGACGTTCCCGCAGTTCCTCTTCTCCGCCCACAATGGCCTGGCCCATCTTGATGATCTTGCCGGCACGCCAGCCATTGCCTGGGCCATAGATGGTATGCTTTGTGGTGCTGGGAAATACCACCTCAGCCTCGTGGACGGGGGCTACATTGTCCGGGGCATCCCCGGAGGTCAATGAGCGTTCACACACATCCACCTCTTCCATGGCATCGGTGAGAAGGCAGCTTTAGCCACATCTTTCTTCATGGATGGGCGTACCGTGCCATCGGTCTCCATGACGGAAACTCCCTGGCCAAAGGTACAAAAGTGGGTGCGTTTTCCCTCAAGCACGATGTCATGCTTGGATTCACGCCCATATTGAACGATCTGGGGGGGAGCAGAACGGATGCAGTCTTCCACCAGGTAGGCAGGGAATTTTGCAATTTTCTTTTTGCGGTCAATCTTGGCGCCGCCGCCTTCAAGAATATCCAGTGCTTCATCACTTCCCACATAAAGCCCGGTTTTACTCATCACCTCAAGGGTGGCAAGGTGAACTTTTTCAAGCTCACTGTCGGTAAATACATTGAAACCAAACCCGCCCGACGATGCAAAGTCGGCGTATAGATTCCGTGTAACCATTTTATTACCTCCTTGATTAAAGTTTAAGGCTATGCCAGCGTTGTTAACGACCGGCAATTTTATACAGTGTGTCTTTTAAATTTTTTATATGAAAAGGTAGCCTCCAAGGCAACCTCGGCAGAGCCGCCCCCCCGATGGGCAATAGGAACCGGACAATCGAACTGTCTACAGTTCCGGTCCGGGACCATTGCCCGTCGGGGGGGGCGGCGGCATAATGCCATTTGGCTCCGCGTCTACGACCCAATATTCGTTGTGTCCGACAGGACATGCCCGTTTATATGAAACTTCGTCTAAGATGCTGCAATGATTAGAGTTTTGTTTTTCGTTGTGTAAATATTCGGTTTGCTTATACTGAATGAGTGCGCTGCACAAAGGCGGCAAGTTCCTTTTCTGCCTGGGCATCCAGGGTGGATTCCGGAGCGCTGGCCAGGATTTTCTTGTATTTTTCTGCGGCTGCCGTTGTCACATCTTCTGAGCCGTTGCTCTGCCAGCGGTCAAAAGTCTTTCATTTGGGTTTCTCTGGCAGATTGAATATTTACAATATACTTGAAGATATCTCATGTGAACCGAGGCCTGCCCCCTCCTCCAAAAACATAAAAAACTTGAATATGGCGTTTTAGGTGGCATTGCCTTGAATTGACTTTCAATTCTGCATATCCACAGGTATTGTAGAAATGCGGACGAGACGTCCGCGTTTTCGGACAAACCTGCCCGCAGTTCCCGCGCTTTAGACCGGCAGGGCAAAAGGGCCCCCGACGGTCCCGGGCGGATCGGACGGCCGTTGGGGGCGGCATATTACCATTTTCATTATTCGTTGTGTCCGCCAGGACATGTGGGTTATAAGAAACTCCGTCTAAGAGCAGCAATGACTGGTGTTTCAGGTTTTGTTGTGGCAGATGGTTATTGCCATGTATGTTATTAAAGCAGTCGTGAAAAAATGGGAGGAGATGAGACGATGCAGGGGGCAGACAATCTTCAGGCAATGAAAAAAACGGCAATGGCCATTTTTCAGGCCGCCATTGCTGCAGTGGCTCCTGAAACCTGTGTTAGACGCATTCTTACCAGGGTCAATAATCATGTGAGTATCGGGGGAAGCTCTATTGATTTGAATACCATCCGGCACATTTACCTGGTCGGGGCTGGAAAAGCCTCTGCTGCCATGGTGGGGGAAGCTGAGATCATACTCGGGGATTGTGTTCATGACGGTCTGGTGATTACCAAGTATGGCCACGGGGTAACCCTTCGTAAATGTCAGTTGATGGAGGCTGGGCACCCGTTACCCGATGAAAATGGCGTCAGGGCCACCCATGCACTTTTGTCCATGGTTGCCACGGCCGGTCCCGATGATCTGATTATCTGCATGATCTCCGGTGGGGGCTCAGCCCTCACCCCGGCACCTGCAGAGGGTATCACCCTTGCGGACAAACAGCATATCACCCGGCTTCTGCTGGGGTGCGGAGCAACCATTCATGAAATCAATACCATTCGCAAACACCTTTCACGCATAAAAGGTGGGCAATTGTGCCGACATACCAATGGTGCCCGTGTGATTTCATTGATCCTGTCCGATGTCATCGGTGATGATCTGGATATCATTGCCTCGGGTATCACCGCCTCGGACGGCGCCACCTTTGAAGATTGCCGAAAAATCCTTGACAGTTACGACCTGTGGCACAAGGTGTCTGAAACCGTTGCAGTGCATATTGAAGCGGGGAAAAAAGGAAAGATCCGGGAGACCCCGAAGCCCGGGGATGAGCTGTTTGACGTGGTGGATAATCACATTGTCGGCAGTCTTTCCGATGCCTTGGATGCCGCGGAAAAAGCAGGTAGAACATTTGGTTATACCCCTGTTGTACTCTCTTCCAGCATCCAGGGAGAAGCCGGAGAGGTGGCAAAGGTGCTGTGTGCAGTTGCAAGGGAAGTGCAATGGGCAGACAGGCCTGTGAAAAAACCGGCCTGCGTGCTTTCCGGCGGTGAAACCACCGTGACCCTGAAAGGAGAGGGGAAAGGAGGGCGCAATATGGAGCTGGCACTGTCCGCCGGCATTGAACTGGCAGGAATACCCGATATCCTGCTTTTATCAGTCGGTACCGATGGCAGCGATGGCCCCACGGAGGCGGCTGGTGCCTTTGCCGACGGTACCACTTCTGCCCGTGCAAAGGCTCATGGCTTATCAATGGAGAAACATCTTGCCCACAATAATTCCCATGCCTTTTTTGAAAAGCTCGGCGATCTTTTTATCACCGGACCCACCCGGACCAATGTCATGGATCTTCAGATATTTCTGATTGATGGCTGAGCAGGCCTGTGAAGGAAAGCAGGCCATTCCAGATGGTCATGGGGTGCGGCCTTATGGGACTGACCGTTGCGGTCCGGCATGAGAATGGCCTCTGTGGGACACATAGTTCCGCAAATTTCACAGTCGGTTGCTCAGTTTCTCCGGATCACGGGCAGCCCTGCATATCTTTGCTATCATTGAAAAAAACTGGAAACTGGAATATGATAACGTTGGTACCGTTTTTGAGTAGATAGTTATTCAAAATAAGGGGGGCAATGAAGCTTTTTTACAAGATTTATATATTTTTAATCATTACGCTCATAGTTATCCTGGGAAGCTATGGCTATATCGTTTATCAGCGTGAAATCAACCAATTCAGCAATGATATGGAAAGGAATGCTTTTTTACTGGGGCATGCTATCTCTGGTCCCATCGGACATATCTGGGAAAAATCCGGTATGGATATGGCCCTTCAGCTAATCAATGATGTCAACCGAGGTGAAGACCAAATAAACATCAGATGGATCTGGCTTGACAATCGTTCCCATGACCTGCAGACGAGCAGATTACCATCCAATCTGCGAAATAAAATTATAAGCGGTGAAAGCATCTCCCTGACCATGAACGACCTCAAAGGGGAACTGTTCCGGTTCTCTTATATACCTATCAAAATACCCCAAAATTCCATGGGCGCCATTGAAATATCCGAATCTTTAATGGAAATGAAAAAATATACACGGGATTCATTTGTTCATCTTTTTTATACCGGTGCTCTTCTTCTTCTGACGTTTGGTGTCATTCTATGGCATCGATTCAACATCTGGATTCATCAACCCCTCCAGCGATTCATTGAAAAATCGGCGAAGATAGGTGAGGGCGATCTGGAACCTGATCTGGAGCTTAAAGGAAGTGATGAATTCAGCCAGTTGGCTGCCACATTTAATGGTATGTGTGAAAATCTCAATGCCACATTGAACTCCATTCGTGTTGAACATGAGAAACGTATCTGTGCGCTGGAGCAACTGAGACATACGGAAAGACTCGCCACCCTTGGCAGACTTTCAGCAGGTGTGGCCCACGAACTGGGCACACCGCTGAATGTAATATCAGGTCGTTCCAAACTGATACACAATGGGCGGCTTACACCCCCGGAAATTGTGGACAATGCCCGTATTATAGGTGAGCAGTCACACCGCATGACCCAAATTATCCAGAGCCTGCTTGATTTTTCAAGGAGACGGCACCTGAATCGACAATATGAGGATATGACCCTGGTGGTTGATAAGGTTATCGAAATGCTCACCTCAACCGCCGCAAAGGCAAAGGTTTCTTTGGAATGGGTGCAAAAAGAAAAACTGCCCCAGGTCTTCATTGATTTTTCCCAGATTCAACAGGTACTGACAAATTTGATCATGAACGGCATACAGGCAATGCCCCAGGGGGGCACTTTATCTTTATCGATGTTTACGGTGGATACCCACCCGCCTGAAGAAAACTTAGCGGATAAACCGTATCTGGCGGTTCAGTTGGAAGATGAGGGACAAGGCATCGCTGAAGAAAATATGGCGTATCTTTTTGAGCCTTTTTTTACAACCAAAGAAATGGGGCAGGGTAGCGGTCTGGGATTGTCCATTGTCTTTGGTATCGTTGAAGAACATGGGGGGTGGATCAACGTAAAGAACCGGGCTGATCGGGGTGCCTGTATCACCGTCTTTTTTCCGCTGGAGGATTGCTCATGACAGGAAAGGTGTTGATTGTGGATGATGATCAGGCCATGTGTGAAATGCTTGATTCTGATCTGCGCATTCGTGGGTTTTCTCCCACCTGGTTTACCCGGGCCGACAAGGCACTCGTCCACATCAAAGAAACAGAATACAATGTCATTCTAACGGATATCAATATGCCCGGAATGACGGGTATCCAGTTATGTGAGAGGATGTCCCTTAACCGGCCGGAGATTCCGGTTATTGCCATAACGGCCTTTGGCAATCTTGAAACGGCCATATCCGCCATTCGAGCAGGCGCATATGATTTTATTTCCAAACCTGTGGATACGGATATCCTTGAACTGGTGCTGAACAGAGCGGTTTCACACCATCTGCTCCAGGAAAAAATAAAACAACTCAGCAAAGAAAAGGCTCAACCCAATGGCATGGCTGATATCGTTGGGCAAAGTCTGCCCATGCAATCGCTTTTTTCCCGGATTATTCGAGTTGCCAGCAGCAATGCCTCGGTGCTTATTTTGGGCGAGACCGGTACCGGAAAAGAATTGGTGGCAAGAACGCTTCACAGAAACGCAATGGACAGAACTGGCCCTTTTGTGCCGGTGAATTGTTCGACATTGCCTGAGCATCTCCTGGAAAGTGAGCTTTTTGGGCATAAACGCGGTGCCTTTACAGATGCCGGGAAAGATCATTCAGGGCTTTTCCTTGAGGCACAAGGTGGCACTCTCTTTCTGGATGAAATCGGGGAGATCCCCATACGACTCCAACCCAAGCTGTTGCGTGTCCTTGAAGAGAGACGTCTCAGACCGGTTGGCGGAAACAGAGAAATTGCCTTTGATGCTCGAATCATCGCTGCTACCAATCGGGATCTGGA
Organism: Desulfocicer niacini; assembly: GCF_054657595.1. Classification (NCBI taxonomy): domain Bacteria; kingdom Pseudomonadati; phylum Thermodesulfobacteriota; class Desulfobacteria; order Desulfobacterales; family Desulfobacteraceae; genus Desulfocicer; species Desulfocicer niacini. The sequence goes on along the minus strand of NZ_BAAHYK010000009.1, from coordinate 67,892 downwards.
ATCTGCTGTAGAGGAAAAGAGGTTCCGGGATGATCTGTTTTATCGTATCAATGTCATTCAGCTGGAGGTGCCACCCCTGCGTTCGCGTGGAACAGATATCCTTTTGCTGGCCAATCATTTTGTGAAATATTTTGCGAACTGCACTGAAAAACAGGTGGATGGCATCTCAAATGGTGCAGCTGAGAAACTGCTTTCTTACTCGTGGCCGGGAAATGTCCGAGAACTTCGCAATGCCGTTGAGCGTGCTGTGGTACTGACCCGCTTCAACAAATTAATTGTTGACGATTTTCCTAAAAAAATCAGAACGTATCCGGCAGATGAACTGATATTGGGAACCGGTGATCCTTCAGAACTTGTTTCCATGGAAGAGATGGAACGTCGTTATATCCTGCATGTGATAAAAATCGTAAAGGGAAATCGAACCATGGCAGCTCGTATTCTGAAACTGGATCGTAAGACCCTTTATCGAAAATTACTGAAATATAAGATTGATCCATCGCAATAGCAGAAATATTCCGTTAAAATAACCTGCCCCAAATAATATCGCCCATCCTTTGTCAGCCTTGGCATCCAGGTGGGGCATTCTTCCCTACTGGGGCATTTTTCCCCGTCCTTGCGAACCTGTTTAGTTGATTGTACACCAAAAGAATGATGGCACAAATTCTGCTTTAATTCAAAATGTGACGGCGGTGTCAATGTGTTGCCGTAACAGAATAAAAGCCGGACAATTCGCCGGATAACTCATGGATCGTCAAAGATGGAGATAAAAAATGAGAGCAAATTCAACTAACCTGAACGTAAGTCCCCAAAGCCTATGTAACACCTTGGAAAAGGATGTGTTTCATATCCTGCTCGCAGATGATGATAAAGAGATGCGCAGGCTTCTGTCCCAGATGCTTCATGCGGCTGGCTTTGCGGTTACAGAATGCATAGACGGCATGGATTTGCTGGAGCATCTGGAATCATTTCTTTTCCCCGAAGAACAAAACCAACATCGGTTTGATCTCATTATTTCAGATATTCGAATGCCTGGAATTACCGGAATGGAAATACTTGAAGGCGTTCAGATGAACAGGGGATTTCCACCCATGATACTGATTACCGCATTTGGTGATGAAGAGACCCATCTTCAGGCGAAAAAATTCAAGGCCGCTGCTATGTTTGACAAGCCTTTTGATATTGATGATCTCCTGGACAAGGTCAGACAATTGCTTTTTTGATACATAAAAACGGCTGAAGTCTTGGTTTTTAAACACGTTTTTCATTTTTCATCAGGGGGGGCTTTTTTTCATGACAACCAGAAAATGGATTGTTATTTCAGTATTGCTGGGTACCATGGCTGTCGTATTTGGAATCCCGAAATTCACTGACACAAAAAAAACGATTCCAGTTAAAGAAAAATCCCACATGACAAAATCCAATAGTAATACCGAGGTTGAGCGATCCCGGCAGCCACATTATGTTTCCGTGGGTTTAAAACAGGGGTTTAAAACCCTGATTGCCGGAGAAACCGGCAGCTTTGAACTTGAAGCCCGGCTGAATGAAACAAAAAACAGTAAAGAAGGCCCCCTGACCTGGAATGCAAATACCGACAGTAACGCGATGATGGTCTGGATTGCCTCCCCACGGGATAGCGGTATTGCCTTCCTTGATACGGATAACCCGGATAGACCCCATTCTCATCTACTGGTGAGGTTTTCGCTACCTGAAAGTAATTTTTCCGGACCACTGACAGCCACGGTTCACTACATTGTGGATTCCAAAACCAAAGCCGGGCACCATTCACTCTGGCTGGATATATTCTCTGAATTGACCGCTCCCAACGGCAAAAAATTATACGATGCAGGTGTCGCCAGTGTGCCATTTGAAGTTGATACTCATCTTTTTACCAAGTTGTTGATGTTATGTGTTGTTGCCATTGCGGTGATTCTTTTTATTTTTGAGTGGGTGCGGGTGGATGTCGTCGGTATCTTGATGATGGTGCTACTTCCTGAATTGGGACTACTTCGGGCCGAGGACACTTTTCGAGGTATCAGCAGCAATGCGGTTATTTCCATCATCGGTGTCATGATCATCAGCTACGGTCTGAATCGGGCAGGTATTGTCAATCGAATTATTCACCCCCTGTTGGCATTCGTTGGTCGCAGTCGTTCCAGATTTGTCGTAAGCTTTTGCAGTATGATTGCCGCCATATCCGGCATCATGCAAAATACCGGTGCAGCTGTGCTCTTTTTGCCGGCCGTTCGTCTTGTGGCGTCCCAAAGACTTAAGATTCACATCTCACGTGTGCTTATGCCCATCGGAATGGCGGCTATTCTTGGCGGAACCTTAACCATGATCGGTACGAGTCCTCTGATTCTGCTCAACGATATCCTGCCGTCGGGTATGCCTAAATTTGGATTTCTGGAACTTACGCCCATCGGCCTGGCGCTTGTTGTGGGGGGCATCGGTTATCTTGCGACTTTTGGTCTTAGTATGCTTGAAAAAAAGTCAATCTCTTTGGATGGTCTGAGTAATAATGCCGATTGTGATGATGCCAACAGCATTATGTGTGCATATCCCGAAATTACCGGGCCTTATGAAATTTTTATTCCCACGACATATCATCCGGGAGAAGGCCCCCAGGAGGTGGTTGAAATCAGACGGCGGTATTTGGTCAACATTGTGGCATCGGCCAAAGACAGCAATGTCCGCAATAATAAGGCCCCTTTACCTGGTAAGAGTATTCAACCTGGTTTTGCATTGTGTGCCTATGGCCCGGAAAAACAGATCCTTGAGTTCGTCCAGGATTACGAGCTGATTCTCAGAAAAGAGGCAGACTGTTTTAAGGATACTATGTTTAACCCTGCTATGGCTGGAATCGTTGAAGCGGTGGTTTCTCCACGTTCCATCCTGATCGGCCGGACCATAAAAGAAAGTAGATTCCGTGAAACGTTTGGCATTACCGCTCTGGCCATCCATCAATTCGGAAAAAACTACTACAGAGAGCTGGCCGATCGTCCCCTGCAATCCGGGGATACCGTTTTAATCCAGGGCACATGGAAACAATTTCATACCCTCCAGGATTTTTATCAGAATTTTATCATTATTTCTCCCTTTGAGGATGAATTTCACAAACCGGAAAAAGCCAAATGGGCTTTAGCCTGTTTTTTTACCTCCCTTGTTTTGATGCTCATTTCAAGTTTTTATTTTCAATCCCGTGGTTATAACCCCATTCCCTTATCGGTCTGCCTCATGGCTGGCGCGTTGGGTATGATATTGACAAACGTTATAACCGTTGGGGAAGCATACCATTCGGTGGACTGGCGTACCGTTTTTCTGTTGGGTGGGCTTATTCCCCTTGGCATGGCGGTTGATCAGACTGGTACGGCAGAATGGATCGCAAAAAGTGTTGTTCTGGGCCTGGGTAATTTTATGTCACCGCTGGTACTCTTAATTGTCCTGGCTGTCATGAGCTGTGGATTTACAATGGTCATTTCCAATGTCGGTGCCTGTGCACTGCTTGTTCCCCTGGGTATTTCACTGGCGAATCAGATTGGCGTTGACCCTCGCGTAGCGGCGATTGTCGTCGGCATTGGTGTTTCAAATTCTTTTATTCTTCCGACCCATCAGGTGAATGCGCTTTATATGGGGCCCGGAGAATACCGAACCAAAGACTATATGCAAATCGGGGGTGTTTTGAGTGTTGTTTATATTGGGATTTTGGTTGCAATGGTATACATATTTTATCTTTAATGGATGAGCAGAGGTTGTGTCTTTCTGTTTTAGATGCTTGTCGCTGATTTTCGTATTATTTTGGCAAGTGATTGGAAAAACGATTTGGTTCTGGCTTGTCGAGTTTAGGTCTCCACGTTTGTCGTTATCGGAGAAAATGTTAATTTTAGACTTAGGGAGGAAAACTATGCCAATTATCACAATATCGAGAGGCTCCTACTGCAAAGGTAAGGAGGTGGCTGAAATGGTCGCCCAACGGTTGGGATATCGCTGCTTGAGTCGTGAGGTGATCCTGGATGCCGGCAAATATTTCAACATTTCAGAAATTAAACTTATCAAGGCAATCCATGATGCACCATCCATTCTGGATCGCTTCGGTCGCAGTAAACGCTTTTTTATAGCCTATTATCAGAGAGCTCTGAGCCTCAGTGTACAGAAAGACAATGTTGTGTATCATGGTTTGGCCGGGCATCTATTGCTGACAGGGGTTCCCCATGTGCTCAAGGTCAGGATAACCGCAGATCTTGACCATCGCGTGGCCCTTGTAATGAAGCGTGATGGCATCCCCATGAATGAGGCCAGAAGGCAGATTTTAGAAGATGACCAGGAACGTCGAAAATGGACACAAAGTCTTTATGGAGTGGATCCATGGGACAGTTCTCTTTATGATCTCACGATCCACGTCCAACGATTTGCCGTAAACGATGCCGTGGATTTCATCTGCCGTTCAGCAAATCTGGAGCCGTTTCAAACCACCAGCCAGTCTCAAAAAATTCTGGACGATCTGGTCCTTTCCACCCAAGTGAAAGTGAGCCTCATGGATACGTTTCCCAATATTTTTGTGAAAAGTGATCATGGCAATGTCCTTATTTATGTTAAAAACGACATGCAAAAGTTGCGTAAATTGCAGACAGCATCTAAAAATCTCATTGATAAGATTCCCGGGATCTACTCAATGGAGGTTCATCCCGGGGGGGTGACTCCACTTGGGGCCGTTTAAATCTAAACCGTATTTCACAGTTGTGGATTTATTTTTGCCGGTTTATCAGTTCGATGTGTCATACCTGTTCGTAATAAAAAGGTGAATTTCAAGTTTATTTGTAAATATTCGGCTTGTAGATGTAAATGTTTTGCCAGTAGTTTATCCCCGTCTGTGACGGGTATCGATTTTGAGCAGATTTTGGTTGGGGAAGTCAGATGTTGCCGGTAAACGAAAGCAGCGCATCCAGTATGGTCAAGGGATGGGGTGGGCAGCCTGGAATATAAAGGTCCACCGGCAGGATATCACCCACCCCATTGTGCTGTTCTTCGTGATCCATATAAGGACCGCCGGAAATGGCACAGGCACCGGTGGCAATGACCACTTTTGGATGGGGTATGGCCGCATAGGTTTTTTCAAGGGCCTGTTTCATGTTCCGGGTCACCGGGCCTGTTACTAGAATGCCGTCCGCATGCCGGGGGGATGCCACAAAATCAATGCCGAACCGGGACAGATCCCAGCCGATGGTGGTAAGAACGTTGGTATCCGCCTCACAGGCATTGCATCCACCGGCACAGACCTGGCGCAGCTTAAAGGAGCGCTTGAACATCCGGTGCGCTTCTTTCATCCGGACATGATTTGCATGGGAGATGTTTTTTTTAACAATCAGACCGTTGCGTTCCACAGCAGCCATCTGATGTTCCCTTGAAAAGGTGATGACCCCTTTGGGACAGACGCTTTCACATTTTCGGCAAAACAGGCATTTTCCGAGATCAAGTGCCGGGGCCTTATGGGATTGATCGTTGCGGTCCGGCATGAGGATGGCCCCTGTGGGACACACCGTGCTGCAGATTTTACAGTCGGTTGCACAGTTTCCCCGGATCACGGGCAGGCCAGCAAATCGTGCCGGAAGTTCCGGTGCCGGACCCTGGGGCCAGGAGATGGTGCGGTATTTCTGTTGGAGCCTGGTTTTTACTATCTTTAACATGTGATCTTGCTTCCTTTTATTGCTTGGACTTGATGGGCCTGTTCCCCCAAAAGTGGCCCATGTTGTGATCAAGGCCTACTTGATCATTAAATTACAGGTCATGACCGCAGTAGGAGAGATTAAAGCTCTTGTTGCACAGGGGAAAATCACTGATCTGCTGATTACGAAGGGCTATGGAGAGTCCAAACCAGTTGTGGAAGGAGGGGTCCACAATTTTGTAAAATGAAAATTTCCCCTGGCTGTCCGTGGCGGCGGTGTGACAGATTTCGCCCCGCCAGCCTTCGGTGAGTGCGGTGGTGGTTTTTCCAGGGCAAAGCCTTCCATCCCAGGATGCGGCAACGGATCCCGGGGGAAGGGATTCAAGCAAAATGCGGACCAGGGCCATACTCTCCTGGACCTCCCGCCAACGCACATGGGCCCTTGCAAAACAGTCTCCACCGGTTTCCACCGTGACGGGCACCGGCCAGGTGCGGTAGATGCCGTAGGGGTGACTTGTGCGTATGTCCCGGACGAGACCCGATGCCCGGGCAGCCACTCCCACAAGCCCCAAGGCGCGGGCGGTTTCTTCCTCAACCTTTCCGGTGTATTCCAGGCGGGCCAGCACCGACGGGGTATTAAACATTAGATCCATGGCCCCGGTGGCATCCTTTTCTATGTCGTTCAGCCGTTTTTGCATCACCGGGATCAGATCCATGGTGATATCCCAGAAGGTTCCCCCGGGAATGACAAGCCCCCGGCCAAATCGGTTGCCGCAGATCAGGGCCGTGAGGTTCAGCACATCCCCCCGGATGCGGCCGCAATAACTCATGGTGGGTAGAAATCCCACATCCCCTGCAATGGCACCCAAGTCTCCGATGTGGTTGGCCATGCGTTCCAGCTCTGCTGCAATGCCCCGGATCATCTGCCCCCTTGGGGGGACATCAATATCTGCCAGGGCTTCAATAACCGTGCATCCTGCGGTGGTATGACCGATGGTGGTGTCTCCGGCAAGGGTTTCAAAATAATGAATCGTACGAAGGTTCGGCCCCCCTTTAAGGGCATCTTCAACCCCCCGGTGCTGGTATCCCAGGCTTATCTCCAGGTGATGCACCGTTTCCCCATGGCATTGAAACCTGAAATGCCCGGGCTCTATGATGCCGGCATGCACCGGCCCCACGGCCACTTCATGCACCTGTTTCCCCTCCATGGCAAAAAAGTCCATCACTCCTGCAACGGTCTGGTTGTCCATGGATTTTGTTTTGTCCAGGGGAAATCGCACCGGCTTGAGCCAGGGATGGTCCGTGGGGATAACTCCCCATTGTTCATGGCGTTCACGTTCAAACAGATGGGCCTGGGGACAATCCGCAACAAGGCTCTCACAGGCGTTTGTCACCCGGGTGGTGAAGGTTTCCAGGGTGCCGGTGTCATCGTGGGCCAGAACCACCTGTAGATTTGTTTCTCCATCACTGCATGAAATACCGCAATGGGAGCTGATACGTCCCCCGGCTTTTACCCGGTCCAGAACCCGGGAGCGAAACGCCTTGATATCAAGCTCCGGCACATCACTTGATTCCATGCTTTTTCCGGACAGACATACCCCATTTTTTTCTTCAGTCATTATTATTGTCCTCCAAGGGAGCGGGAAATCCCGTCCAGAAGTCCGGACAGCCATGGCGGCATGTAGATGCCCAGTACAAAAGATAGAAAGCCGAAAAGGGCAAGGGGGGCAATGGACCACAGCGGTTCTTTTTCAGCACATGGGGCGTCTTCCTTTTTCCCAGGTGCCACCTGAGGCGGGTCCAGCGGCGGAGAAAATATCATGGGCAGCACCTTGGCGGTGAAGGCTGCAAAGATAATGCCCAGGGCCAGCAGGTAAGCCCCGGCCACAAAAAAATGTCCGCTGTCAAGCATGGCACCAAGGATGGTCAGCTCACTTAAAAAAGTCCCGAAGGGGGGCATGCCCACAATGGCCAGGCCACCGGCAAGCCACAGCATGGCAGTCAGGGGTCGGGTGTAGATAAGACCCTTTACATCAACAATGGTTTTTGTCTGATGGGCGCTCATGATATTGCCGGCCGTCATGAAGAGCATGCCCTTTATAAGGGAGTGGTTAACGGCATGGAACAGACTGCCGGTGATGCCCATGCCGCCGATGCCAAGACCAAGGGCAATGATGCCCATGTGCTCCACACTAGAGTAGGCCAGCATGCGCTTGAAATCTTTCTGGCCGATGATGAACACAGCTGCAAAGGCAAGGGAGACAAGGCCCAGAAGAACAAAGAGCATGCGACTGGTGTCTCCGAGGCCTGCGGCGATCATCACCGTATGAATTCTTAAAAGCACCAAGAAGGCACAGTTTAAAAGCGCGCCAGATAATAGGGCCGATATGGAAGAGGGGGCCTCGCTGTGGGCATCTGGCAGCCAGTTGTGCATGGGGGCCAGCCCCATTTTGGTGCCATATCCCACAAGGCACAGAACAAAAGCCGCCTTCATCCAGGCAGGATTGAGTTCCGGGGCATGGTGCAATAAATCGTCCAGGGCCATGAGGGGGCCCGCCCCATTAATATGGGTTCCGGCCACAACAATAAAGAAATTGCCCAGCATGGCAAGGGCGATACCCACGGAACAGATCAGAATATATTTCCACACGGCCTCAAGGCTTCTGTGATGGCGGTGGTAATAGATCAGGGGGGCACTGGACAGGGTGGTGGCTTCTATGGCCACCCACATCAGCCCCAGGTGTCGGCTCACCGTCACAAGGGTCATGGTGGCAAGGAAAAAGAGCATGCAGCCCACAAACACCGCATTGTGGCTGTTTTTAAAGAAAAAGTGCTCCTCCATGTCCTTTATGGGGCTCTCCCCTTCTGCTTTCAGGTATCCGAAGGTGTAAATGGCGGCTCCGGAAAACAGCAGGCTGGTAACGCACAGAAACAGAAAGCCTGCATCGTCAAGCCCCATCCATTTTGAGGGCAGTGCCAGTTCCCGGTGAAAGGCCAGAAAAACCACCATGGCGGAATGACAAAAGGCGCTGATCACCAGCAGATAGCGGCACAGGCTGCTGCTGCGGGATAAAAGACAAAACAGGCCAAGACTTGCCGGAAGGAGTAGAAGTGCCCAGATCATCACAGGTCCCTCAGAAGACTCAGGCGGTCCGTATCAATGTGATTAAATTCCCGGCTGATGTGAAAAATGGCAACCCCCATGATCAGAACGGCCACAAACACATCCAGCAGCACACTCAATTCCACGATGAACGGTTCATGGATGGCCATGGCCACGCCAAAGGTGTAAATCCCGTTTTCCATGACCATATATCCCAACACCTGGGTGATGGCTTTTTTACGTGCAATGATCATGAACAGTCCGGAAAGCAGGGTAAACAGGGACACCGGCAGAAAAAGATCCTCCACCAGGGTGTGGGAAAGGGAAAGGGGGCGGGAAATCAGTACACTGACACCCAGCAGCACCGCCCCGATGATCAGAGATGCGGTATACCCCACAAAGGGATCAAGTTCCCTGGCGACGATGTTTTTCTGAACCACCCGGGTGAGCATCCAGGGCAGTACGGCGGCCTTTAAAAAAACATTCACCGCCAGCATGAAATAAAGATGCACAGACATGTGACCCTGATGGGTCATCCATGCCACCCCCGAAAGTATCACCGCCTGGATGATCAGAATGTGAATGCAGGGCGTTAAGCGGCTTGAGCTGATGAGTCGGAAGTTAAGCAGGATCAGCAGAATTACCAGAAAATTAAAGATGGTGTTCATTTTTTTACCTTATGATCAGAATCAAGCTGATAAGAGACAAGATGGCGGCACCCACCAGAAGCTGGGGAATCCGGATCAGTTTCAGGCGGGCCATGATGGATTCCATCAGCCCCACCAACACGGTTACGCCTGCCAGTGCCAGAAACCCGGCCCCCATGGAGCCCCAGGCATTGACAATTTCCTGGGGGACGATCAGGCTGGCGGTAAGTGAGGCATAGGCCCATAGTTTCAGGGCAGATCCATATTCGATGAGGGCAAGGTCCGGTCCACTGTGGTCTAAAATCATCACCTCATGGACCATGGTCAGCTCCAGATGGGTGGTGGGATCATCAAAGGGGATTCTTGCGTTTTCAGCCAGAAGAACAATAAAGATGGCACAGGCCAGCACCGGCCGGGTTCCGGCCTGGAGGGAAGTGAACATGGTGTTCATGGATGTTTCGCCGCTCAGAGCACTCAATGCGCAGAGTCCCAGGAGCAGGGCCGGTTCTGCCAGCAATGAAAATTGAACTTCCCGGCTGGCCCCCATACCCTCAAAGGGTGAACCCGTGTCCAGGGCCGCAAGCACCGTAAAAAATCTGGAAACACCGAACAGATACACCAGAAGGATATAATCCCCGGAAAAGGCCAGCATTCCCGGTGTGTTTCCCAAAGGGACCAGCATGACCCCGATGATGCCAACGGCGGCAGTGACAAGGGGAGATGCCTGGAATATCCATGTGGTGGTCCGGCTGTACACGGTCCCTTTCTGCACAAGCTTTGCAAGATCATAATACATCTGCAGAACGGGTTTTCCCTTTCTTCCGGCAAAAAAGGCTTTAACCTTATTAATTATACCCGGAATCATGGGCGATAAAATAAATGCAGCAATCACGTGAAAAAAAATGGTGAACTTCATCACATCCCCTTTCTTAAATCCACAGCATCCAGAACAATAATGCCAGAAGTGTTACAACAATATAGAGGACATAAAGCTGGTTGTATCCCCGCTGCAGCCAGTGCAGGCTCAATGCCACGGTTTCAACCATGGAAAACAGCGGACGGTATACATGGTACATGAAAATATCCTTTGAGCGGGACTCATAGGAAAAGGCCCTGGGAAAAAAGCTTTTCTCCGTCTTGAGATCTTTTTCCGGATAAAGCGTTGTATCAAACATCGATACGATGGGATCGGCAAAGGAGGAGGCCGTGTACTGAATTCTTGGGCTGGATGCCACATATCCGCAGTCCCAGGTGCTGCTTCTTTCCACAATTTTATCCTGCATCCACCTGCGTTTCAAAAAGCCCAGCACAAAAATCAGCAAAATAAGCCCCACACCCACCCGACTGATCATGGTAAGGCAGACAAGAGCCGGTGCAAGGCTAGCCTCTCCCAAGGGGTGACCGGCAACGATGGTGTCAAACACAGGTCCCAGAAAATCAATGATCTGGGGACTGAAAACACCGATACATCCGCAAAGGGCCGCCAGTATCACCATGGCTGTTGTCATGAATACACCGGACTCTTTTGCCTGGGCGGCTTCCCGGGTCCGGGGTTCGCCTGTGAAGACAATGCCGGCGGCTTTGGTGAAACAGGCAAGTGCCAGTCCGCCGATGAGGGCCAGGGCAATAATCACGGTTACTGCGGCCAGAACGCTGAAGGTACCTTTGCTGCCGTAAAGGGAGGAAAAAGAGCCGAAATAAATCAGGAATTCACTGATAAATCCGTTTAATGGAGGCAGGGCACAGATGGCACCAGCGGCAATCACAAAGGTGGTGCCCGTTATGGGCATCCTTTTCATGAGGCCCCCCATTTTTTCCATGTCAAGGGTGTGGGTGGCATGCCGCACGGCGCCGGCACCGAAAAACAGCAGACTTTTGAACAGGGCATGGTTCATGATATGCAGCATTCCTCCGGCGATGCCCAGAAGCCCGATAACCGGATGGTGGGTGGCAAATCCCAGAAATCCCAGGCCCAGGCCAATGGCGATGATGCCCATGTTTTCCACACTGGAGTAGGCCAGAAGCCGTTTTAAATCCTGCTGGGACAAGGCACTGAGCACACCGAAGATACCGGTGAGGGCACCTATGATGATCAGGCTCCACCCCCAGGAGGCCTGGAAGGGGCCGGTGAGGATGGACATGCGAAGAATGCCGTAGATGCCGGTCTTGATCATGGCGGCACTCATCACGGCAGATACATGGGAGGGTGCCGCCGGGTGGGCGTCGGGCAGCCAGACATGAAAAGGCAGAAAACCTGCTTTGGTGCCGAACCCGATGAGGGCCAGGACAAAGACAACTGTGGGCATGGGACCAGAGGGATGGATGACATTGAAATCATAGCAGTGGTTGTCTCCCAGCATCATGAACATCACCATCAAAAAGGCGGTTCCCAGATGGGTGGCCACAAGATAGGTCCATCCGGCGGACAGTACTCCGGGGCGATGGGATTCAAAGATTACCAGGAAAAAAGAAGAGAGGGACATGATTTCCCATGCCACCAGAAACAGCACCCCATTCCATGCGGTGATGACCAGCAGCATGCTGGCAGACAGCAACAGAAACATGGACCAGGAAATCCCCAGGTGTTTTTTCCCGGTATAGGGTTTGAGGTAGTCCCTGCCATAGAGGGCGGCAAGTCCACATACAATGGCGATGACCATGGCAAAGTACCCGGACAGGGGGTCCATTTTTATATGCACCGCGCCCAGCTGATAGTTCCATGGCGATATGAGATCAAATCCCCCGGTGCGGATGGCATCAAAGCCTGCTGCCAGTGCCAGTCCGGCACCGGTAACGGCAAATGCGGGTCCTGCGGTATTGGCTGCATTGCCCCTGCCGGTGAAGGGCAAAAGAAGTGCTCCTGTCAGTAAAACCATCATGGAGGCTGTAAAAAGAACCATTATCTCTCCCTGCCTTTGTTTTGAATATGATGCTCGATATTCAAGCTTTTAACTGGCCGGGTTGTCGATAACGGGGTCAGGCTTGTGTTATCATCGAGTGATAAAATTTCACCTAAAAGTTGCATTCAAATATTCCACGCGCGGCGAATATACGCCCGTGGGAAATGGACGTCAAGGCAATTATGGAATTAAGGGTGCCATGGGGCGGGATTTAATAGATCTGATTCCGGCCGTTTTGTTTTGCTCTGTATAGGTTCTGGTCTGCCATTTCCAGAAGTACTTCGGGAGTGAATTCAGTGGGGGACGTTGAAATTTCGGATGTTTTGGCGGGAAAAGTCAAGGCATTGTGCAGGGGGAATTCAACGGTGGCAATGCCGATGCTCACCGAAATATGGGGAAATACAGTGGAATCAATGTGGGGGATTTTTTCGTTCAGCACGGCCTTTCTTGCCATTTCTCCCACCTGACGGGAGGCCAGGCGGTCTGTTTCCGGAAGAATCAGCGCAAATTCTTCGCCCCCGTACCGGGCCACCATATCGGCGGGGCGTTTTAAAATACTCACAAGGGCCGACGCAATGCGGTATAATGCTCGGTCTCCCATGGCATGGCCATAATGATCATTGTATTGTTTGAAAAAGTCCACATCCACCATGCCAAGGGACAGGGGGGTGCCGTTTCGTTTGGCCCTGGAGAATTCATTTTGCAGGACCTCATCAAAGCGGCGGCGATTGGGGATTTCCGTCAGGGCATCCAGGTAGGCCAGCTTATCGAGCAGTTTATGCTGATGGACAAAGCGGATGTAATTGTGGATGCGCATTTTAACAATGGGGGGAGAAAAGGGTTTGGTAATATAATCTATGGCACCGAGTTTCAGACCGTGCTCCTCATCTTCCACCGAGTTCAGGGCTGTGATGAAAATAACGGGGATATCTTTGGTCTTGTCGTTTTCCTTGAGGTGTTTAATGACATCGTACCCTCCCATTTCAGGCATGATAACGTCCATTAATATCAGGTCCGGACGAGGGTCCACAAGGGCATAACTGAGGGCCTGTTTTCCGTTTTTGGCCAGTACCAGCGTATATTCATCCTTTAGAAGATCCGCCAGGACTTTAAGATTCATTTTCTCATCATCCACGATGAGCAGGCGTGCTCTTTCTTTATTTATCATGTGAAGTTCCATGGGTATTTGCCATTCCTGTCAGTAATGCCATCCTTTCGGCAGCCCGTTCAAATTCAATGTCATCCATAAGGTCTGCAATGACGGTCAAATCCTCTTCACAGCCCGATTGGATAAGAATTTTTTTCACATCAGGTAAAAGATCCATGGCTGTAAATTCGCCTTTTGTCAGAAGGTTCGTGAATTCCTGAAGAACTTTAGTTTGTTTTTCATTAAGTACTGTCAGTTGGCGGGGGAATCTTGCCATGGGCACCCCCGGGAGGGGATTGTGGTCAAGGCAATGCTTTGTCTTTATTTTTGGCAGATGCTCCAGAGTGTTGAGCAGTTGGTTTATTTCATCAATAAATTTTTGTACCAGGGGATTGATGTTGGGCTTGTCCAGGGCTGTTGAACCAAGAATTGATTCCATGGGGAGCTTATCTGGTATGGCTTTGAGACGATTTTCCAGATCTTCGGCGCTTTTATAAAGTCCATCGGCCGCCATGTAACCGGATATGCCTTTAATGGTGTGGGCACATACCTTTATTTTTTCTGTGTCGTTTTGCGCCAGCAGCTCCTGCAGATATGCCGGGTGATTTTGATATGTTTCCTTAAAATCATGCAGGAGCGTTAGAAGAAGTTCCGGTTTATGGTTCAGCCGGGACAATGCCCTGACCTGGTCGATTCCCTTCAGGGCGGGCAGTACCGGTGTTGGGGAGGGATTTAAATCCTGGCTGGGTGCGGGATTGCCAAGAACCTTTTTCGTCATGGTCGACGGGGTGCTTTCACAGGTTTTCCCGGAAATATTTTTTCCCTGTTTTCCTGGGATGAACTGTTGCAGAACTTCGTAGAGTCTGGCGGGATTCACCGGTTTGTTCAGGTGCCCGTTCATGCCTGCCCTAAGGCTTTTTTCCTGATCCCCTGCCATGGCATGGGCCGTCATGGCAATGATAGGAAGATGGGGTCGCTTTTTTTCATTGCGGATAATGCGGGTGGTTTCCAGACCGTCCAGCACCGGCATCTGAATGTCCATGAGAATGAGATCAAAGGTTTTCTTATCAATAATGTCAAGGCAGGCCTGGCCATTGTCCGCGATGTCCACCACCATGCCGACATCTTCAAGAAATGCCCGTGCCACCTCCTGGTTGATGGCATTGTCTTCCACAAGGAGAATATTAGCCCCCCGGATATTTTCCATGGCGGTCGACAGGGGGACGTCTGTGCGGGCTCCTGGTCCCAGCGGGTCTACGGGGGAGGCTGGGGCAAGCCCCATGCTTTCCTGGAGGGTGTTGTACATAACCGATGTATACACCGGTTTTAAGAGAAAGGCTTTTATGCCTGTTTCTGTGGCAGCCATTTGTACCTCTTCCCTGGCCTTGGCCGTTACCATGAGCATGGTCGGGGTTCTGTCAAGGCCTTCATGGGACTTAATGCGCCGGGCAGTTTCTATACCGTCCATTCCCGGCATGATCCAGTCCAGAAGCACCACATCATAGCAAGGGGGGTGCTCAAGGCTGTTTTCAAGCAGATCAATGGCGGTTTGTCCATCCGGGGCACTGTCCACTTCCATGCCAAAGGATTTCAGCATGGATACCAACAATTCCCGGGCGGTCCTGTTATCATCCACCACCAGTGCATGCTTTCCATGGAAGGATCTGAGCTCCTGATCAGGGCTGGGGGCAGGGGGAGGAAGCGAACAGGCCAGTTTTGCAGTGAAAATAAAGGTGGAACCCTCATTGGGGGCGCTTTCTACCCATATGTTTCCCCCCATCATTCGGGTCAGCTGGCTGCAGATGGAAAGGCCAAGTCCTGTGCCTCCATATTTCCGGGTGATGGAATCGTCTGCCTGGTTGAAGGCCTCAAACAAAGAGGTGATCTGGTCGGCATGCAGCCCCACTCCACTGTCCTTGACAGAGAATTTTAACATTGCCTGCCGGCTGTCGGGGATATCATGACAGGATGTTTTGTTGCCCTGGGTTGTGTTTTTAAAGTCAGATTTATGTTTTTTTCCCGGCATGACTTCCGCAGGGCAATAATTAACATCAGAAGGGTCATGGAGGCTGACGGCAATAACGATTTCTCCTTTTTCCGTAAACTTGATGGCATTACCGGCCAGATTCAATAAAATCTGCCCCAGTCTTAAGGGGTCCCCCCTTAGCTTTGAGGGAACCTTTTGATCCACCTGGAACAAAAATTCCAGTCCCTTGTCTTCTGCCATGAATCCAATGGTGTTAACCACATTGGCCAGGACATCTTCCAGTCGAAAATCTATGCATTCCAGGGTGAGTTTGCCAGCATCAATTTTAGAGAAATCAAGAATATCGTTGATTAGGGTCAGAAGGGTTCTGGCGGAACTTTGAATTCTATCAAGAAAATTTCTCTGGAGATCGTTCAGGGGGGTCTTTTCCATGAGATGGGCCATGCCGATGATGCCGTTCATGGGGGTTCTTATCTCATGGCTCATGCGTGCCAGAAAATCGCCTTTGGATGCATTGGCGGCTTCTGCATCTTCCATGGCCAGAATCAGTTCCTGTTTCATCTGTTTCTGGCTGCTCATGTCCATGGCCGTGAACAGATACCCCCGCATGATGCCCCGGGCATTGTAAAAAGCGGTGATGGACAGATTTACGGGAAGCAGGGTTCCGTTTTTGCAGACATAAGTCCATTCATGGGCCTGGAAAACATGCTGTTTGACATGCTGGGCAAAGATATCAATGGCATTGGGTTCCATGGGCATGACACCGGTCAGCACATGGGCGTATTGTCTTAATTCTTCTTTTACATGGAGGATGGAAATATTTTGTTTGTCCACCATTTCTTCCCTGGAAAAACCCAACAGATAACCCGCCCCGCTATTGAACAGGGTGATTTTGCCTTCAAGGTCCGTGGATATTATGGACAGCTGGGTGGCGGCGTTTAGCACCGCCCGGCGCTGGGCATTGGCAGCCTCCAGATGACGCAGGGTCCGGTCGGTTTTTTCAAACTGTTTTACCACCAGCCTTGCCGTTATGGCGGCAGCCTCCCTGGCAACTTTGATTTCCTGGCGCAGCATTTTGTTTTCGGCCTTAAGCTCTGCGCTGGTTTTTTCCATTTCCGAGTCCATGCAGTACATGTGTGTCAGGCAAATCCTTTTTATGTGTTAATCAGATTTTGGGGTTGGGCATAACCTTGGACCGATGTTATTATCATATCAGCCGTTTTGAATCAGTGACAGGGACAGGGTCGCGGCATGTTCAATGGCGGATTCTCTGGCCGGAGTTTCCAAGCCCACCAGAAAAATTTTCCGGGGTAACGGAGTGTCACATACATCGGGCAGCACCTCCAGAACATAGGGGATACCGGTATTGTGGTCGTAATGAAGTTCTGGGCATGCAGTTTTTATCTGCGTTTTGTTCAGAACCACCACCCCTCCGGGGGTGGTAAAGCCGGAGACCGTGTCCACAAATACCACGGTTCCCGCATTTTCAAGAAAACAAAGCAGGTTCAGCCCGGATATGCCGCCTTCTATCAGTTCGGTGTGGGTTGGCATTGTTTGCGCTGCCAACAGGTCATACACCAGTACGCCTGCCCGGTCGTTTTCAATGAGGCGGTTTCCAATGCAGATGATTCTATTTTTCATGGGTTTCAACGATGGCATGGTCAAACTCAATGTGATGAACACGTTCCTGAAAATTAAAAAGACCACCCGGTATTGAATTTTTTTTCCGTACCGTTTTTCTGAAGGGTGTGCACGGCACACACCATGCAGGGATCAAAGGAGCGGACCACGTGGCCTGCCTCCACGGGGTTCTCAAGGTCTTTTAAGGTCAAGCCCCTTAAGGCTTCCTCCCAGGGGCCACGATTCATGCCAGCATCCCGGGGGGAACCGTTCCAGGCCGTGGGAGTGATGATCTGGTAATGGCTGATCTTTTTATTTTTTATGCTTACCCAGTGTCCTAATGCTCCCCGGGCTGCCTGGATCATGCCTACCCCCTGGCCATCTGGTATGCGTTTCACAGAGGTGTAAAAAGGTTCTGTCCGGTGGGTCAGAAGTTCGTTCAGCCAAGTTCCCATGGCCGGGAGCAGTCTGGAGGCCCGGGTGATCCGAGCCAGCTGACGCACCAGGGCACTGGCCCCTTTGTGCTGTATCATATCCTGAAATAGTGGTATCCCATCCATGATGGTCTCCGCCAGGGGGCCGGTTTCTGTGGGCAGGCCATCATAGCGGGGTGCCTTGACCCAGGAGTATTTATTGCCGGTGGTCCCCGATGCATAGGGCTTGGTTTCAGCGTCAAAGGGATGGGTAATGCAATTTTTTTGATCAAACCAGGCCGCTGAAATATCTTCAGTTATCTTGGTGGAATCCATGTCCTGGCAGACGATGCCCTTTGCAAATCCCGCTGCTGTGAGGCACTGGCCCTGTTTTCCCCCCGGGTATAAGGTGCAGTTATGATTTAACGGGGTGACACTGGTGTGTCGTGGAAATGGAAAATTGCCAAAGGAAATATAATTGTCCGTTCCCTTTCCAAAGGTGTCAAGCCCGGCTTTAAAGGCAAAGCGCAGAAAAAATCCAACTTCGCTGTTCTGGTGTGATGGATCTTCATCCAGCCATACGTAAAGATCCTTCAGCGTGGTCACCGTCTGCCATCGTTCAATGGTACACCCCAGAATTCGGGATTCATACCAGCTTCTGAATTGATCAATTATGACCCGGCATTGCATGAGCTTGGGGGTATCGGGAATGGAGGTAACGCCCCCCGGAACCATGAACGATGTGTGGGGCCACTGGCCACCGATTATGGCAATGACTTCTATAAGATGTTTGGTTTTTCTGATGACATCCAGCACGCTGCTACCCTTTAACATCTGATAGCGGTCCACGGCCTCTTTAAAAAGATGATGGTGCCGGTAGGTCTGGGGGGTTGTAAAGTCTGCCATGTACATGAGAATGGTCTGTCTCATATCACTCTGGATGGTTTCCGCCATCAAGGCAATATTGCGAAGACGGATGGCATTGTCCGGTGGGGTGACTCCCACAATGATGTCCAGAGCATTCACCGCTGCAGACAGGTGGGTCAGGCTGCAGATGCCGCAGATGCGGGGGGTGATGACAAGGCCGTCAAGGGGGCCTCTTCCCACCATCATGTTTTCAAATCCCCGGAACATGGTACCAGAACTCCAGACGTCTTCAATGCGGTGATCGTTGACATCCACCCGGAGTTCAAGATCTCCTTCCACCCGGTTCACGGGGATGTTAAGAGCTTTAATAATTTGGGGCATATTGCTTTTATCCTCAGACCTTGGATGTTCGTTTTTTCAGGCGATCTGGTGCCGCCTCGGCAGCCATTCCCTTGTAGACCATATAATGTGCCCGGTTAACCCCCCGGGGAAGTTCCAAGGGAATCCCCTCTATGTTGGGGGTGTGAAAAAACGGGATGGACCTGGGGAAATCCGGATCCGTGCATCCAAAGCAGGGAACCCCGGCCCGGGGTTTAGATGAATGCCGATTCCAGAGCAGCTTGTTGCAGGGGCCGGGAACCAGAGGGCCGGCGCAGCCCATGTGAAAAAAAAGGCACCCCATTTCACCAAAATCTGACTCTTCAATGCGATATTCATGGTATTCATTTCGCGTACATCCCTGGTGAACCATGGTGTTGTACCATTCCTGGGGCCGTTGGAATTCGTCCAGTTCCAGGGGGGTATCACCGGCCAGGGCCATGAGGGTACCAGCGATGACGTCGTGGTGACAGGGGCAGCCTGCAAGATTGATTACCGGCAGCCCTGATTTTGCGACGAAGTCTGCACCCAGTGCACCGCCTTTGTCTCTTTTTTGAAACTGAAGGCCCGTGGCCTCAATGGCATGGTCCACACCAAATCCGCCAAAGGCGGCGCAGGTGCCCACGGCCACTACCACCTGGGCCTGGTGGGCAAGGGTATGAAACAGTTCTTTCTTGGCCCTGCCGTTGATGGTGTCAAACATGCCGGTCCCGGCTGGTCCGCAGATGATGGACCCCTCCACCATGAGAATATCGAGGGAGGTGTCGCCGGATATGATTTTTTCCAGCATTTTTTCATGGGATGTATGGGACATGGAGGACAAAGATGGGTGCCACAATAAATCAAGGTTAAGGGTGCTATAAAGTGCCGTGATATCTAAAAAATCACTGCTTAAAAGCGAATAAGTGTCTCCGCCGCATCCGCCCCCTTGAAGCCAGTATACTGTTTTCACTGATAACCTCCACTTTTTATAAAATGGGCCCCGCCCCGGACATGTTTTTCTATAGCATGTCGCATCATCCAAGTCACGGATTAAAACCGCGTAATCCAATAACCGTGGTGCCTGCAAGGGCGGACATCCATCATGGAACGTCTGAATGCATGAGTGCCGGGGTGGGATTGCCCATCACTGATTCGCGACTTCTGTTGACCTTTTTCGATGCATCATTTTTTTCATGCTGTCAATTTCTGCTCCAGTTATATCCAACAGATTGTTTTCGATAACCGTATCTAAAAAGAAATCAACAAGGACAGGGTCAAAGCGGGTGCCTGCGTTTTTTACGATTTCTAAAACAGCTTTTTCATGGGACAATCGTTCCCGGTAATTTCTGTGTGAAGTCATGGCAACAAGGGCATTGATGATGGCAAAAATTTTTGCCTCTAATGGCATTTCATCCGTGTTACCTTCTTTTTGATGTCTACTTCCATCATACCATTCTTGATTATGACGCAGTATCTTTTTTTCATCCGTAAAGAGTTCCAGCTGGTTGAGCATTTCAACCTGCAGATGCGGAAGCTGCTCAATG
Source organism: Desulfocicer niacini (assembly GCF_054657595.1). NCBI lineage: Bacteria > Pseudomonadati > Thermodesulfobacteriota > Desulfobacteria > Desulfobacterales > Desulfobacteraceae > Desulfocicer > Desulfocicer niacini. Next base: position 47,645 of record NZ_BAAHYK010000009.1, on the reverse strand, counting down.
TTCCTTTTCTCTTCTTTTGTCAGTGCATCTTTTTTCAGCAAAAGTTCATCCCCAAGCATTATTTTGGAACAATTGCTCAGGGACGCAGCATTCTGAATGGAATGGATAAAAGTTTCGGGAAGGTCAATTTTTTTACAGAGCAATGAGATATATATTTTAATTCGCTGGGTTTCATTTTCCAGCTCCTGGCCACAGGTTTCCCGGGTAAGTAATTCCAGAGAATTGATCATCATCTTTTTTGTTTTTGTCAAAATATTGGAGAGCTCTTCCTTGAGGAATGTAAATCCTTTTCCCGTATGAATCGGGTCAAAATGCTGTGCTGATTGGTTTTCTTTGTTAAAAATACGCAGGCAGTTTCTGCCATCCATCTTTGCCCGGTACAAGGCCTTGTCTGCAAAGCCCAACAGCTCTTCAGCACTTTTGGGTTTGCAGTCAATAAAAGTTGCAATGCCAAGGCTTATCGTAACAATAAAAGATTGATTGTCATAGGTATAGCGATGATTCCTGCATTTCCGAAGAAGGGTTTCCCCCATCAGACGGGCCGCTTTGATGTTTGTTTGGGGCAATAAAATGAAAAATTCTTCCCCGCCGTATCGAAAGGCAAAATCGGATTTCCGTTTGTTCTGCATGATGATTAAGGCTAGTTCTTTTAACACAAAATCCCCGCAGGCATAGCCGAATTGATTGTTAACCTCTTTAAAATAATCCAGATCAAAGAAAATACAGGATAATTCAGTCCCATACCGCCATGCCCGACAGAATTCCTGCTCCATCACTTCATGTAGATGCCGTCGATTACTGAGCCCGGTTAATACATCACGGGTGGACATGTCAGCCATTTTTTTCAGGGCAAGTGTAAGATCGTTTTTTAAACGAAATTTTTCTAAAGCACCTTTGATGGTACCGATGAGGATGTCTTTGTCCAGATCTGAGTTTGACAGATAGTCGTATGCTCCGCTGCGTAACACCTTGGCGGCAACTTCCTCACGCCCTCTGTCTGTAATGCAGACCACAGGCGTAGGAATCTGCCGATTATTGATCTCTTTTATAAGATCCAGAGCTGTCCCCTCCGGAAGATAGAAAGCGAGCAGTATGACATCAAAGACCTGCTCTTGAAGTTGCTGAAATGCCTCTGCAATGCTCTTTCCCCAGAATATCTCCGCGTGGGTGTTACCTTTTAACATGAGTTCTACGGTCTTATAGTTATCCGCATTATCGTCGACATAAAGAATTCGGATTTTATTGTCGAAATCCATGATGTAGGTGTGCTCATCATGTTTTTTTGTTTTATAATTGTCAATGGCCTGAATTTTTTTTACCGTATCTGACAGGCGTTGTGCGGATTCTTTGATTCTTGGAGTAAATTTTTTTACGGATTCAGGATCAAAATTATCCATCTCAAGCAGTTCAATATTTCCCAGCATTATCATCAGTGGTTGATTCAATTCATGGGCCGTGGCACCTGCCATTTGAAGGATAATTTTTAAACGCTCTTTTTCTATCTGCGTGTTCTGCTGGTAAATAATTTTTTCTTTCTGAATCTCAATAAGTTTTCTTTGATGATACAGGTTGATGAAAACCGTTACCTTACTTTTCAGTATGATTGAATCAACGGGTTTAAACAAAAGATCAACCGCACCGTATTCATAGCCTTTGAAAATGGTTTGTCTATTCTCATCTGCCGCTGTGATGAAAATGATGGGTACTTGTTTTGTGTCGGCATTTCCCCTGATTAATTCGGCAGTCTCAAAACCGTCCATGCCCGGCATCTGAATATCAAGTAAAATCACTGCAACCTCATGTTCCAGTAATTTTGACAGTGCCTGCTCTCCGGAGAGAGCCTTGATAATCTCCACATTCAGGCCGTTCAGGATTGATTCAAAGGCAAACAGATTTGCGCTTTTATCATCAACAATGAGAATTTTGGCTGAGAGTGTTTCTTTTGGAAAAATTGTGTCCATTAATCAATGCCTTTTTCTTTCCTTTCCAAAAACAGGGCAGTTATTTCGTGTCACCCTTGTACATCAGTTTGTCCATTTCCTTTAGAAGCGTATGGATGTCAACAGGTTTTGATACATACCCATCTATCCCGGCCTGAAAGCATTTTATCAGATCTGTTTCATGTGTCATTGCGCTTACTGCGATGATTGGAATATGCTTACTCTCTCTGGCGGTTTTGAGGTTTCTTATGAGCTCATATCCGTCCATTGTCGGCATCATGATATCCATAAGAATTATATCCACACTGGATGCAGCCTTAATCATTTGGAGTGCCTTTAAACCGCTGGTTGATTTTTCAACATGGATTTTGTAGTCTTCCAGAATTTTAGCCATGCCATACAGGTTTCTCATATCATCATCCACAAGGAGAACTCGGGTTCCGGCAAATCGTTCTGAAAAATTTTTTGAAATTTTTACTAAACTCTGTTTTCTGGATGTAGGTGGCTCTGTTTCCTGATTTTCCGGCATATCAACGGTTTCAGGAATGTACAGGGTGAATCGTGAACCGTTTTGGGGTTTGCTTTTTATCACAAGATTTCCTTGTAAAAGATCTGCCAGTTTTCTGCTGATGGAAAGGCCAAGGCCGCTGCCCTCATATTCTCGGGAGGTACTGCCGTCAATCTGTCGAAATGCTTGAAAGATGAAATCCTGATCTTCTTCAGCAATACCGATACCCGTATCAATAACAGATATGGCAATATATTTTTTTGAATTAATCCAGGGCATCTTTTCCAGATCCGCTTTTACGTTTGGGCGGTGGATCATCACTTTTATGCTGCCATTGGGTGTAAATTTTAACGCATTTGAAACAAGATTGCGAATGATTTGTCCTAATTTCTGATGGTCGGTTGTAATCTGTTGGGGAAGTGACTGGTCCATTGAGACGTTGAATGCAAGTCCTTTTTTAGCGGCAAGCTCCCCATAGGCAATATCTAAGTTCCGTGCCCATTCCTGCAGTTGGATTTTACTGAATGAAACAGTCATTTTACCGGCATCCAATTTTGAAAAACTCAGTATTTCGTTGATGAGTTCAAGAAGTTCTTTTCCACTTTTGTAGATGATTTTTGCATATTTAACCATTTGAGGGGGCAAAGCGTTTTCCTGATTTTCATACATGCCTTCGGAAAGAAGTATGATGCTGTTCAACGGGCTTCTCAGTTCATGGGACATGTTGGCCAGGAATTGGCTTTTGAACATGCTTTCTTGTTTCAAGGCCTGGGTTTTTATTTTTAACAATGCTTCAGAAGCTTTGATTTTCTCATTGCGAACGATCAGCTCCAGATTTTTCTGTTCCGTCTTTCTGCGGGCGGTTATATCCCGAAGGGATGCAAGATAGAGGCTATGGTTATTCATTTTAACCCAGGTGGCACTTAATTCAACCGTCTTTGTAATGCGCCCTTGTCGTATTAATTCGATTTCCACAGGTTTCTTTTCTGAAACAGAGAAAGCAAACTGTGAGCCAATCAGTTTTTCAGACGAAGCACCAAGCAATTGCTCTGCGGCTGGATTGGCAAACCGGATCACACCGTTTTTGTCCATCAGAAGAATACCATCCGTATGTTTTTCAATAAGAAGAGCGGTTTTGTCCTGACTTTCCTTGAGTTCTTTTTTTATTTTCATCCGTTCAATGGCATATCGAATGGATCGCCTCAATAAATTGCCGTCGATTTGCCCTTTAACCAAATAATCCTGGGCACCTTCGCGGAGTGAATCCAGTGCAATTTTTTCATCAGATAATCCGCTTAAAATGATCACTGGGATATGATTAACTATTTTTTGCAGCGCTCTGAAGGTGTCAAGGCCATTGCTGTCCGGCAGGTGCAAGTCCAGAAGGATGATATCAACCGTCTGTTTATCCAAAAATTTCATACCGTCTGACAATGTTTTTACTGCGGTAAGGTCAATGGCGGCAAATCCATCACTTTTGAATGTTTCTTTTAATAAAACGACATCGTCAGGATCATCCTCGAACAATAAAATTTTCAAGATATCTTGTCGGGAAGGATGTCTGTTTTGAGCCGGTTTGATGTCCTTATCACCTTTCTGAATGTCAGAGGGATAAAGGCCCAGACTGGATATAACCTGATTTGCATCAGAGAAATCACCGATAATCCGGATAGCCGGAGTAGGTGATATCATTATCAGAGTTGGTGATGCCACTATTCTTTGCTCCTCGGCAAGCCTGGAATTTTCAGTGACATCAATAATATTTAGTTCATAATTGTTATGCAGCTTGGATTTGCAAATTCTCTTAAAATTGTTGATTGCCCGTGTTGCATTGGAAGATTGTCCGGCAATGAACATTAAAAATTTGTATTGAATCATCAAAAACGCCTTTGTCCGGTTTGTTTTTTTTAAAAAATGCCTGTTGCAAAATGCAATTGGAACTCCATGATTAAATGGAAAAGAAACGGGACTTGGTTACAACTTCGGTCACCTTGGTGTGGGTTCAGACTTGCGTTAATTCATGAGTCCATCATGACCAACCTCAGATGATCAAAAGGAGATGTCCTTATCATTTTAATGTCATTATTTAAGCGGAAAGGATCGGGTAAATAGATGAGATTAAAGTTTAAGAAATTATCACTCACCAAATTTAAACAAAATATGAGAGAGATGCGTTTGTTGCAGGAGTGGCTCCCTTATGTTGCGACTTACTTTTAAAACTAAATCGTGTAAATATACTTGTTAAAAGGGAAATAATCAATAAGTTTCATTTGAAATTCGATGATCAAGTTTTTTTATATTGATATATAATGGGGAGGCTCAGGCTTTTGTTATGGGCATTATCGGTGGCGTATTGGGTTCGCTCCGGCTTTGGTCGATAGCTCCAATAACACAAGCTTGACGTAGTTCTCATAACATAGGTAGACAAAATTTGAATATCGAGTGAAAGCAGATTAATGCTGCAGGGAAGGAGGCGTCATAGGGGGGACGCACCGCCTTGTGGGAGCGGCGGTGCGGTTGTTAGGGAAGTTTACAGCAAGGTCAACGAGCGATCCACCTCCCAGGGGGTCACATGGCGCATGAATTCACCCCATTGGGCTTTTTTTAGTTTGATGTATTCCCCGGCGATGGGGCCTAATCCGTTCTGTATCACCTCATCGGCTTCCAGGGCCTCCACAGCTTCCATAAGGTTCTGGGGCAGTAGGATCATTCCAAGATCCCTTCGTTCCTGGATGGACAGATTCCATATGTTTTTACCCATGATGGCATCTCCAGGGTCAATTTCATTTTTAATACCGTCCAGACCGGCGGCAATGTTCACCGCCAGCAGCAGATAGGGGTTGACCATGCCCGAAGGAGATCTGTCCTCCATGCGGTTACTGGCCGGACACCGGTACAGCTGGGTTCGGTTGTTATCGCCATAGGATGCAAAGGATGGGGTCCAGGTGTATCCCGATGCCGAAGAATAGACAAATTCACCGCTCTGGATACGGCGGTAGCAGTTGATGTTGGGGGACGCAATGGCAGTGATGGCCCGGACGTGCTTTAAGAGCCCCCCGATGTAGTGAACGGCGGTCTTTGAGATGCCAAGACCCTTCCAGTCTTTTTCTCCCGGTTTAAGAGGAAAGCGGTTTTCCCCGGTGATGGCATCGGCAATGTGGAAATGCAGGTGGGCCCCCGAGCCACTAAGGTTCTCAAAGGGTTTGGCCATGAAGGTGGCAGTGGCCCCATATTTCTGTGCCACCTGACCTGCCATCATGCGGAAATGTACCAGCCGGTCCGATGTATGAACAGCATTGGTCCAATCAAAGTTGACTTCATACTGACCATTGGCGTCTTCATGGTCACTCTGGTATACCCCGAACCCCATTTCATTGCCATATCGCATGAGATCCTGCAGGTATTCCATGCTCTGGGACATGCCCCTGAAATCGTAGCAGGGCTTGGTCTGGTTATCAATGGCCAGAGGGTCCCAGGGTTTTATTTTGCCGTCCGCTTCCCTGGTGACCAGAAAATGTTCGGGCTCAAACCCACCGTTAAGGGAATATCCTTGTGCCGCCATTTCCTGTAGCATGCGTTTCAGGTTGTTTCTGGGGCAATAGGGCCAGGGCTTTCCATCCACATAGAGATCACTGCTGGCCATGGCCACGTTGGGCTGCCAGGGCAGTTTTACAAAGGTGTCCAGATCTGTTCTTGCCATGAGATCATGGTCTTCGGGTCCCATGCCCATGCCCCACACGGCGGCCCCTGCAAATCCTGCACCCTTTTCCACAATGTCGTCAAAGGCGTTCAGGGGAACCTGCTTTACCCGGGGAGCCCCGTGGATGTCCACAAACTGGGCCAGGAGAAATTCTATGTTCTGTTCCTTTAAGGATTCAAGTACCATTTCTTTTTTGTCGATGTCGTATGTCGGATCTTTTTTGCACATTGCTATGGCGGTCATGGTGGATTCCTTTGTTTCTATTTAAAGGTATTGGGTACTGGGTACTGGGTTTTGGGTGCTGGGTGTTTACAGCGACTGCTTTTTCATGATTCGTTGTGCCTGGTGGCTACAGCCATGTCGGTTTTACATAAAATTCCGTCCAACGTGCTGCAATGATGAAAGATTCAATTATAGTTGTGGCAGGTGTTTATTGCCATGTATGTTTTTTATATGAAACGCCGTACAACAGACTGTAATCGTAGGGGTTTCATTTTTCGTTGTGGCTGGTATTTACAGCCATATGGGTTTATATGAAAAGGCAGCCTCCAAGGCAACCTCAGCAGAGGCCCCCCCCGATGGGCAATAGGAACCGGACAATTGAGCTGTCTACAGTTCCGGTCCGGGCCCATTGCCCGTCGGGAGGGTGGCGGCATAATGCCATTTGGCTCCGCGTCTACGACCCATTATTAGTTGTGGGCTTGGTCCCAACATGGCCCACCAATTGTGACGGGTGCCCCAGGTTGTGACCAAACTCTTAGTTGTGTCCGTCAGGGCATGGCTGTTTATCTGAAATTTCCATCGCGTTACAGATTAAAACCGCTCCCGTTTGACAGCCCCTGATGTCAGGGGGATGCCAAGGGCTTCGGAGGTGGCAATGGAGATGGATCTTATATCTTCTGGTTCCAGGTTGTGGATGTTGGTTTTGCCGGCACATCTGGCTATGATGGCCGCCTCCTGGGAGGAACCCTTGATCCAGTTGACAGCTGCCTGATACAGGATATCTTCCTGATCATCCGGGTCCGGGGCTACATCTGTCCCGGCGGGGGAGAGATCCGGAAAAATAATGGATCCTTCATTTATCTGTCCTCCCATGGCAATGGCCATGGCTGTTCCAAACATAGATGCATTGCAGTTCAATGCCAGGGCTTTGGCCACATCCGTGCCGGATCGAAGACCGCCGAAATTGATAAGGCAGATTTCTTCTTCCATGTTTCTGGAGCGAAGGCGCAGGATGGTATCCCTTATCACAGTGAGATCAAAATGGCCGTCAAGCTCCGGCCAGGTTCCTGAAATGTCGGTGGTGGCATCCAGGACCAGGAGGTCCAGCTTTTGATTCAGCGCATGGGACAAGCCCCGGGGAAGGCTGTTGCCGTCCAGGCATAGTCCCACCAGCTGATCGGGATGCAATGGGTTTAGATCCAGACCCTTCATGAGTTCCAGGTTTGTCTTATCAATGATGTAGACAATGCCATCAGCACTTGATGAGGGGGGCTCTCCAGGCTTTAAAAGCTGAAACCAGGTGGCTGTTTTCTCATCTGGTGCTGTTTGCTCCTGCAGGGGGTGTTGTCCCATATATCCACATCCGCAGTGGGAAATGGCCCGGGCCAGTGCCCGTTTGACGGGGGGCGGTGCCGTGTCAAAGCCCGTGAATAAAAAGGGCTGTTCCAGATCCACCCGGGGGGCTTTGGAAGTTATGGATCCTATTTCAATGGTTCGGGTGATGCGGGTTTGTGTGCTGCAAGCTTCCCTGTAGGGATCAATGACCAACCGGGTTAGGGCCGCAGAAAGAAATACCACATCATCCAGATGGGCATCCCGGTGGGAAGGAAAGGGATTTTCCCGTCCCTGGAGGGCAAGATTCATTATCTCCTGCTGTGCTTCCAAATGGGTCACCGGTGTGCTGCGCATTTTTCTGATGATGTCCCGAGATTTTTTAGGATAGGTGGCAGATCCCGTTTCTCGGACCTTATCAGAAGCACTGTCCCCGTTTCCGGTGGCATATTCCGGTGCGTAGGGAAGGCGTGTCAGGGCTGCGGCCTCCGGGGTAAGTGCCACCAGATCCTCCCGGGAAATATCGTGAACATTGGTGTAGCCCAACGATGCGGTGATGCTTTGCAGCTGACATCGAAAGGATTCCAGATAGGTGTGCATGTTCATGGCCTGCTTGTTTACATCAAATCGATCCACATATTCCGGGGTTTGGGTGGTCAGCCCCAGGGGGCAGTTGCCTGAACTGCACTGCATGCAGCCGGTGCATCCGGCGGCAATGAGCATGGGGGTGCCAAGACCCACGGCCGTGGCACCGAGGGCAATGGCTTTGGCTGCGTCCACACCGGTTTGAATGCCTCCCATGAGTACGATGGGAAGTTCCCCTGATGCATCAATTTCATCCAGACCGTCCATGGCTTCCATGAGGGCAGACAGGGTGGGTATCCCCACATATTCAATGACTTCACTGCCCCCGGCCCCGGTGCCGCCCTGGAGACCATCCAGTTCCACAAAATCAAGACCGTCCTTGTATGCGATCTTTACATCGTCCCGGGTGCGGCCCCCCCCCAGCTTAAGGCTTACGGGCAAACGCCATCCCACGGCTTCTTTTAATTCCATGACCTTCATGATCAGGTCATCACCCCCCAGAACGTCGGGATGACGGGAGGGGGATCGCAGATCCATGCCGGCGGGGATGCCCCGCATGTCTGCAATTTCCTTTGTGAGTTTGGCGGCCATGAGCTGCCCCCCCAGTCCAGGTTTTGCCCCCTGGGAAATATAGAGTTCCAGGGCATCGGATCGTTTCATGTCGTGGATGTTCCAGCCCAGTCGTCCGGAAAGACATTGTGCAATGAGCTGCCTTGCTTCGGCCCGCTCCACGGAATACATGCCCCCTTCTCCGGTGTTTTCACAGATGCCGGAAAGGCGCGAGGCAATGCCAAGAGCGGTCTTTACCCTGGGGCTTAATGCCCCCAGGCTCATGGGGGCAATGAGTACCGGCATGCTTAAATCCAGTGCCTTACCCTGGGTGCGGTCGCCGATAAAGGTTCTCATGTCAATGGCTGATGGCGTGTCCGAATTATCAATGGATATTTCCTTTTTAAAGGCGATGTCATTGAAATGCGGGATATGCCGGGTGGTGCCGTATCCCCTTATTCGGTAACGGCCGATGTGGCTTTTCACCTTTATGTCATCCAGGACCTTTTCATTCCAGAAGGGGGTGTTTTCTCCGGAAAATTGCGTGAAGGGAGTGGCCTTTAACGGGGGCTCCGGTGTGCCGCAGGAAAGATCTCTGCCTGCACACACCACCTTTGTGAATTTACCGGTAAAGGAAATATCATACTTGGCCAGAAAAGCCATGACCCATGCGGTTTCTTCCGGGGAAGGGGAGCTGATCATGGCGTCGCTGCCAAGGGATTCAATGCCTCCTCCCACATAGATTTCACCCCCTGCCATGTTTTCCCCCACTTTTTCTCCGGAGTTTCCAAGGATGATCATTTTGCCGCCATACATCATGTATCCAGCCATGAAGCTTGAATTGCCACAGCAGCACAGGGTGCCTTTTTTCATCACCTGTCCGGCCCGGGAACCCATGTTGCCCCGGATGACGATTTCTCCACCCCGCAGGGCTTCTCCGGCAATGGCACCGGCATTGCCCCCCACGACGATGCAGCCTGACAGCATGTTATCTCCCACACCCCAGCTGACATTATTGTTAACATTTATGTGGGGACCATCACTGAGCCCGCCGCAGAAATAACCGGCAGATCCCTTGATGGAGACATTCACCGGATGGGTCAGCCCCACGGCGATGTAATGCTTTGCATCGGGATTTAAAATATCTATGTCCTGGTGTGTGGCCCCATACCCCCTTATCACTTCATTGGCGGTGCGCATGGGGATACTGGCTAAATCAATGGTTGCCATGATTAACTCTCCTTTGTCCATAGTCCATAGGTGAAGGGGGCAGGTTCACTGGTTGCCAGGGCCTGGCCCGGAAAGAGGCGATTTAAGCCCACCTCTTCCGAGGAAATGGCAATCATTTCGTCGTTTTCGTATTTCACCATGGGTTTTGCCGCCAGTTTATCCTTGGCATAACCGATGGCGTCCCTTGTGGCAACCAGATAGGAAAAAGTGCCGTCCAGATCATCTAGGGAGGCCTTGAGTGCATCTTCCAGGGTTGCCTTGCGGCTCATCTGATAGGCCAGATACACGGCAATGAGTTCGGTGTCGTTTTCCGTCTGAAAGGTCATGCCCTTTCGTTCCAGGCGACGGCGCATGATCCAGTAGTTGGTGATCTGACCATTATGCACCGTTGCAATGTCTGCAAATCCGCAGGCCCAGAAGGGGTGGGCCGTGTCGGGGTGTACTCCTGATTCCGTTGCCAGTCGGATGTGGGCAATGCCGTGGCTGCCGTTAAAGCTTGAAATGTCGTATTTTTTATCAAGCTCCCGGGGGACTCCCACGTCTTTAATAATATCCAGGCGGGCACCCATGGAAATGGGGGTTAATTTTTTCTCAATACTCCGGGTTAAAGAAAGGATATCTCCACCATAGGCTGCATGGATGGCAAGGGAGCAGCCTTCCACGGCTTGTTTTACAATGGTGACCCCAAGGGATTCAAGTTCCTGTTCAATGGTTTTAATTTGAAGGGCGGTGGTGTCGTTTCCAGTTTCCAGCATCCCTTTGTTGTCAATGGTATACGCCGCTTCCTGTGACTCCGGCAGGAGAAACCGCATGCGAAAAAGGTTTTCCAGCGGCTCTCGATAAAGAGCCCAGCCTGCGGAATCCGGTCCCCGGTGCAGGGTGGCGTCCAGAATCTCCGTCAAGGCCTGTCCTGTGGTCATGGCGAAATTTCGTTTCACATTTTTTTTAAATAATAGGCCTGCGATGGCGCACATATCTTTTTCCTTTGCAAGGGCAAAAAGCCATTGATGTATTTTCTGGCCGCCCGATGGTATGTACGGGAGACAACTCCCTTGGTGAAATTTGTTTTTGGATGATTTGGATGTGCCTGACCCCATTCCCAGGTAGATGAAGTTGGAACAAGGCCCGTTTTGATAAATTCCGGGGAAAGGCGATGATACCCGTGGCATGTCTGATTCAGTTCAAAAGCTGGATCATTGCCCTGGGGCATCACCGACCCTTTTAATTATGACGATTATGCATGGTTATCGATGGGAAATCCGCAGTAAGCTTCATTGCCATGCTCTGTGATATCAAGCCCTGTGACTTCTTCTTCCTCGGTGGCTCTAAGACCAATGGTATGCTTGATGGCAAGAAACAGGATCATACCGGTGCCAAAGGCCCAGACAAAACCCATGCCGATACCGATGAGCTGTGCCATGAGAACGGTGGTGCTGAAACTTTCCACACCAAAGAATGCATAGGCAAGGGTTCCCCAGGCACCACACACGCCATGGACACTGATGCAGCCCACGGGGTCATCAATTTTCAGCACACGTTCGATGAATAGAACGCTGTAGACCACAAGAACTCCGGCCACACCGCCGATGATTATGGAATCCCAGACACCCACCACATCAACTGCGGTACATATGGCCACCATGCCAGCCAGGAATCCATTAACGGTCATGCCCACATCGGGTTTTTTAAAGGCGAACCACACGGCTGTCATGGCAGCAATACCACCAGAGGCGCCTGCAATGTTGGTCATGACGGCAATGCGGGCAAGGTTTCCATCAAAGGTGGTGGTACTGCCAGGATTGAATCCGAACCATCCAAGCCATAAGAGGAATCCGCCGATGACGGCAAAGGGAAGGTTATGTCCTGGGATGGCCCGGGGTTTACCATTGGCGTCAAATTTACCAATTCTGGGACCAATGACAATGGCACCGGCCAAGGCCAGCCACCCGCCAATGGAGTGTACCACGGTGGAACCGGCAAAGTCATAGAAGCCCACCCCAAGAATGCTTTCCAGCCATCCTTCACCGTCCAGAAGACTGCCCCAGGCCCAGCCACCGAATGTGGGGTAAATAAAGGCACATATGATTACGCTGTAAACAAGGTATCCCGTAAATTTGGTCCGCTCGGCAACCCCGCCGGAGACGATGGTGGCGGTGGTGGCGGCAAATACACACTGGAACAGCCAGAAGGCAAATCCCCACTGGGTGGCACCGGTGCTACCAAGGAAAAACAAGGACTCATCGGGGCCGGCAAACATGATGTGAAAACCCACGGCCAGAAAGGCGATGGTACCCATGCAAAAGTCCATGATATTTTTCATCATTATGTTTACGGCATTCTTGGCCCGGGTAAAACCTGATTCCACCATGGCAAAACCTGCCTGCATTAAAAAAACAAGAAAGGCCGCCATGCAGGTCCACAGCACATCACCCCGGTACTGAAAAATTTCCATGTCTGTCAAGTAACGTACGATGGATGTCTTGACAGGGGTTCCGTTCATTGTGATTTCCACTTCTTCTTCAATGGGGGTGGTCTCATCCCGGTAAGCACCGGAAATGGGCAGTTCCCTGCGGATCTCTTCCTGGGTTTTTCCCTGGAACAGGGTGGTCGGGTAGCTGGACACGGCTTTGTTTAAAATTGCTGTATCATCTGCACCGGCCATGGGGACGGATGGGCCGGACCATAGAATGCACAGCCAGAGACTCATAAGAAAAAAGACAGTCTTAAATGTTGGGGGGGATGGGGTGTGGGCCTTGGTTTTCATGTTCAGATTCTCCTTGTATAAATTGCTGCTAAATGTGAATTGCTTTATGTTTTAAACTCTTATTGGGTTCTGGGTTCTGGGTTTTAGGGGAATTGGCTTGATTCTTTTTTTGCGTTATGCCGGTTTCCGCTGCCTGAAGTTTTCATGGAAAGTTTATATGGCTGATGCGCCTTTTTCACCGGTTCTGATACGGATGGCATCATCCACCGGAAGGATAAATACCTTGCCGTCTCCAATTTTACCGGTACCTGCTGTTTCAAGTATGGTGTCAACGATTTTTTCCACCATGTCCGATGCGGTGACGATGGTGAGTTTGATTTTGGGAACAAAATCCACCTGATATTCAGCACCCCGGTAAATTTCCTTGTGGCCCTTCTGCCGTCCGAATCCCTTGACCTCGGAAAGGGTCATACCGGTTACGCCGAGTCCATTGAGAGCTTCTTTGACTTCATCGAGTTTAAATGGTTTTATGATTGCCTCAATTTTTTTCATGTGTTTTTCTCTCCCCTAATGTTTATCTGCGTTAAAAATGTGTTCGTTTCCAACCCGTCAGGCCCAAACAATGGTTTTTGCCGTATTGGCCTTGAAAAGGCTTTTTGATATTACCCTTTCTTTGTGTTTGTGGAATTTAAATGCATAATGAATGCCATTTTAATATTTTTTTATTTTTTATTCCTTTAAGTATTTGAAAATATTTTATTTTGAATAATTTTTATTAGAATTTGACCTATATGTGTTGGGCTTTTTTTGTTAATACCAACCATTAAAAAAACAAAAAAGCAATTTATTGGTAGTGTAAATTCTTTTTTGTAATTTTTATTTGCAGGGGCATGCCCAATACTAAAATTAAGGGTGAGCCGACCATGGAGTGTTGCCCGTGGCATTATACAGGATGAGCTTGCTCATAACGTCGGCAAGACGTCATGATTGGTTGGGTCATCGGGGTCAGGGTTGTGCTTTTGACAATGACCTGTGTCGCAAGGTTAATTTTAATAAAAACGTAATAATCCAAGTCAGACTCCACCCCAAAGTGCAAGTCCTACAGGATCAACTATCTGAAAATTAAGTAATGACAGTGCACTACAGAAAAAGGCATCCTTTCTGCTCTCATTATTAAAAATAACTTGACAAAATTCATATCTTGTTTGATAAACACTTATGTAAGCTCTAATATAACTTGCGTGAAAATATGGGGATTGAAGGAAAGCAGGTTTCGCCACTTCAGCCATATCTGTTTGTTGCATACCAGGTTCTTTCTTTTTTCTATAAGAAACTCGTAAGTTCTAAATAGGTTCGGGCCTTTGAAAATGAAAAACTGGTCGTGAAAAGGTAAGCAGGCTTTTCCACCCCGAGTTATTGAGAACTTAAAGGAAATTTACCTAAAATCCTTTAATGATTGAAGTTTCAATTTTCGTTCTGGCAGGAGCTTCGTGTTATGTGGGTGTATGAAACATGTCTTTTTTTCCATGCCGTTGAAATTGCATGGGCAGTGTATTTATAAAAAATGATCTAAGGAGATAATGATGGATCTCTCTCAATCGGAACAACTAAAAGAACTTAGGATGGAGATCAGGCAGTTTGCCCGGGAAGAACTGGCTCCATTTGAACAGATGGTTGAAAAAAACAATCAAATTCCGGAATCTATTTTAGAAAAAATGAGGCAACGTGGATATTTTGGATTAACCATTCCCAAAGCGTACGGCGGTAAAGGGATGGGGAAAATGGCGTTTTGTACAGTGGAGGAGGAGCTTGCCAAAACCCATTTCTCCTTTATGGATATTATCAGCCTTAACAATGGTCTTGGCTCCAGAAGTATCGTTTTGGACGGCAACGAAGCGCAGAAACAAAAATATCTTCCCAAACTTGCCAGTGGAGAGTGGATTTCCGCTTTTACCCTCACAGAACCCAATGCCGGATCGGATGCAGGAAGCATAACCACCACTGCCACGAAACAGGGGGATGTTTACCTGCTCAACGGCATGAAGCATTTTATCACCAACGCTCCCATTGCAGATGTTTTCATTGTCATTGCCGTCACTGACCCCGCCCTTGGTGCCAAGGGAGGGATTTCTGCTTTTATTGTTGAAAAAGATTCTCCAGGCCTTTCCATTGGTAATGTGCATCAGTCCATGGGAATGCATGGTTCTCACAAGAGTGAGGTTATTTTTAAAGATACCCCGGTACCGGTGGAAAATCTCATCGGCATGGAGGGTAAGGGCCTGGCCGTGGCCCTTAGAACCGTTGATGAGGGTCGTATGGGGGTTGCGGCAACCTCTGTGGGCATGGCCACGCGGGTCCTTGATATGGCAATTGAGTTTGCAGGGTCCAGTACATTTAACGATAAAACCCTGAACAGGTATCAGGCCTTTGAGTGGCTTCTGGCAGACATGGCTACGGAACTTTATGCCGCAAGGACCATGCTGTATCAAACGGCTGCCAAAATGGACAGAAAGGAAGATGCTCAGCTTGAAGTTGCCATGTGTAAACTCTTTGGGTCGGAAATGGTGGGACGAGTGGTTGAAAAGGCCATGGAGATTTTCGGCAAGGAAGGCTGTCTTTTTACAAATGTGGTGGAACGTATTCTCCGGGATGCCCGGATTTTAAGAATTTTTGAAGGCACTGCGGAAATCCACAGAATTATCATCGGCCGTAAATTATTAAAGGGACAGCGCCCATTCTAAAGCACAGTATCAAGGGGAGATAAGTCATGAAATTCCATTTAACGGAAGAACAAAATTATATACAAAAGGCCACATGGGATTTTGCAAGGGGGGCATTCGATGCTGAGCAGATCCTGGAACTCATGGAAAAGCGGTGTTTTCCTGAAAAGATATTTAAGAAGGCCTGCAAACTTGATCTCATCGGGATGACATATCCGGAAAGTGCAGGGGGGCAGGAATGCGGCATGATGGAGCATGTCCTGGTGATCGAGGCTTTGTGCCGAAAAGATTCTTCCCTGGGCATCGCTCTTGCCAGCGCTGACATGGGAACGGAACTCATTTCCCGGTATGGAAATAAACAAGCCATCAAAAATTATGTTACCCCCCTGCTCAAGGGAAATAGGGTTGCCTCTTTGATCTGTCCTGAAGTCGGAGAAGAACAGTCTCCTGTGCGTTACCGGGAATGCGATGACGGCATAGTGCTAAACGGTGGTGCGTCTCTGGTGTTAAATGCCGGTATCGCCGGTTATTTTATTATTGTCGCCGATGCCGATCTTCCGGATCAATCCCCAGGCGGTAAAAGAATCATGGCCGTAGTGCCAAGGGATATTCCGGGTCTTGGAGTGACAGAATCCTGTGATAAACTTGGGCTTGATATGCTTTCCTGGCATGGGGTGAAGCTGGAAAACGTTAAACTCACCGGGGATCATCTGCTGTCATCTGAGGGCGAACTCATTGATTTGTCCATGGAACTGCAACACAATAATCTATTGAAGCTTAGTGCCATGTTTCTGGGCATTGCCCAGGGGGCCTTTGATCTTGCCCTGGGTTATGCAAAGCAGCGGGAACAGTTTCAACGGAAAATAGTGCGGTTCCAGGGGATCAGTCAGAAAATCGCCTCCATGTATGTCAAACTTCAGGAAGGCCGGGCCGGCGTTTATAATGCCGCCCTTCTCCATGATAAAAAAGCCATTGATCTGCACGATCTCATCGCCGTAAAACTTTCCATTGAGGCCGCAGCCGAGATGATCACGGATGAAGCCCTTCAAATCCATGGAGGGGTGGGCTATATGGTTGAATTTCCCATCGAACATTTTTTTCGGGATGTTAAATGTTTGCGGACGTTTACCGGTCGAAAGATATGCCATTTGGATCTTATCAGCCGGAAGCTTATTGGAAAACTTAAATAAAAGTGTCAATACCCCCAGCCGGGCTTGGTCATAAAGTGGTCCACTTTGGGGTGGGGTCAGGCTTGCGTTATTGACGTTTTTGCTTAAAATCTTCTTTATGCAAAGGTACTTATCAAAAACATAGAGCCTTATAAAAACTCAGGCTCTAATACCACATAGCCTGACCCCGTTGGCCCACCAATTGTGACAGGTGGCCCAAGTTATGACCAAGCCCCCCTAGCCCAAAGTGGTCGATATTGTGAGTAAGTCTCCTTGGCCGAACATTTCACTGCCCTTCCCCTGAACAATTGGCGGGTCAAGGCGTTTGGGGGGATAAAAATCAGGGCTGGGGGAAATTTTCACCAGAATGGCCAGCAAGCCAGGTCGTTCCCCCTGTGTTTAACATTTGACTGAGTCGTGATCGAGCCTTTGCGGGCTTGTATAATAGTGATGGGAGAGAAAGTTTTGAAAGCATTAGAAAATGTAAAAGTTCTTGATTTGACACGGGTGTTGAGCGGGCCTTTTTGTACCGCAATGCTTGCGGATATGGGTGCCAGTGTCATTAAGGTGGAGCATCCCCTGGGAGACGGTGCAAGGGAACCGTCTGCCTCCGTTAATGGGGAGAGCCTTTACTTCATGTCTTTAAATCGGGGGAAAAAAGGGATCACCCTTAATTTAAAGGATGAAAAAGGCCTGAAAATTTTAAAGTTACTGGTTGAAAAAACAGATGTGATCGTTGAAAATTTTCGTCCGGGGGTGATGGATAAACTGGGGCTTTCTTACAAAGAATTGAAAGCGATTAATCCCGGTATTATTTATGCGTCCATTTCAGGATTTGGACAGTACAGTCCCATGAAAAATCTGCCGGCCTTTGATCTGGTGGCCCAGGCCATGGGGGGGCTTATGAGTGTAAACGGTCAGCCAGGAGGCCCCCCCACACGGGTGGGGGTTTCCCTGGGAGATACTTCCACTGCTCTTTATACCGCCTTTGCCATAGTTACCGCTCTTTATCATAGACAGAAAACAGGTCAGGGACAGGCCATTGATGTATCCATGGTGGATTCGGTCTTTTCTCTTCTGGAGATGTCTCTTTTTAAATATCTTGGGGATGATGGCGAGATCCCCGAGCGTATCGGCAGTAGACATCCCACAAGTTATCCATATGACGTGTTTGAGGCCAAAGACGGGTATTTTACCATTGCCACCTTTGACAATGTAGGATTTCAGCGGCTTTGTGCGGCCATGGGCAATGAGGTCTTGCCATCGGATGAGCGGTTTGTTTCCGACACCGTCCGGGGAAAAAACGACGCGGCCCTCAAGGAAATCATCCATGAATGGTCAAAGCCGCTTGGCGTTGATGAGGTGCTGGCAAAACTTGAGAAGAACAGGGTTCCGTCTTCTCCCATATATGATATCGCCCAGATCGCAGAGAGTGAACACATCAAGGTCAGAGAAATGCTTGTTGATGTGGAGCATCCTGCCGCCGGAAAAACAAGACTGCCTGCACTGCCCGTAAAATTTTCCGAAACGCCGGCACAGATTCAGTCAGCATCACCCTTGCTTGGTGAGCATACAAAGGAAGTATTGAGAGATATCCTGGGATTGGACGTCCATACAATAAAAGAATTGGAGGTGTCCGAGGTTATTTGATTGTATCCATTATTGTCGCTTGTCCGGGCCTGGTTCTATGACCAGTAGTATGGCCAGGTCCATTAAGTTTAATCCCTCGATTTGCTTAGTTTTTTATAACTTATTGAGTAAATATTCGGTCAGCACCCCATTTTCACTCATTTGGGCCTGCTCACATAGCAATAGTATACTACGCAGTCCCAACTAAGCGAATATGGGGCACTGACAAGACATTTACAGAATCAAGCTGAATATTTACAAAAAAGCAGGGAGACATTCTGTTATAACTACAGGTTATTATAAAAATAAGCGAAAAGTGGGTTTAATATTAAACCATAAATGAGAAAAGGAGTGGGAGCAACATGGAAGTCAATCTGGAAAAAGATATGGTGGTTGCTGAAGAAATGACAGGTAGAACGGGAAATGTTATCAAGTCCGTCGTCGGCAGTTTGCTGGGAGTTATTCTGTTTTTTGTGCCATTTTCCACAGCTTCGGGACAGTCAAAAATTCCTCTTATTATTATCATCGATTATATCAAAGGCATATTGGGACATACTCTGGATTATATAACCCTTGGTATTGTGTTGCTTTTGTGTATAACCTGGATTCTTTCAAAGGTTACCCAGGTGGCGATATTCAGGAACCATCACATAAAAGACGGCAATATGAACGGTTTTCTGTTTGGACTGGCGGCTATTTTTGCTTTTATGCTGGTGTTTAACTTCGGGCCTGAATGGCTTTTACATAAAGACATTGGAGGGCTTGCCCTTCACATTGGCAGCAGTGTGCTCTTGACAGTTTCCTTTGCAGGTACTCTGGTTTTGTTTTTAACGGAGTTCGGGTTTCTGGAGTTCATCGGGACACTGATGGCTCCCTTGATGCGTCCGCTTTATCGTCTGCCGGGACGATCCGCCGTGGATGCGGTTACCTCTTTTGTGGCAGACCCCGCAGTGGGTATCTTTATCACCAACAAAATCTACAAGGACGGTCGATATACCCAGAGAGAGGCTGCAAGCATTGCCACTAACTTCAGCATCTGCAGTCTTGGTTTTTTCGCCCTGCTGACCTCCATCGGAGGCATCATGGAATATCTGCCCCAGGTGATTCTTTCTTCGTTTATCATTACCTTTACCCTGGCGGCCATTGTAACCCGAATTCCGCCACTGTCCTTGAAAAAAGACATCTATTTTGATGGAAGCCAACAAGAGGTTGAAGAACGGCAGCCTGCGCCATTCAGCAGGGCAACCCTTTCAGCCGCCGTTGATGCCGCCGTTGAAAAAGCCTCTGAAACCAGGATGGATGTTTTTTACAAAGGAGCCTTTGAGGCTGTAAAATTTGCCCAGAAAATTGTAGCCTATGTGGTATCCATTGCAACAATTGCGTTGATGCTGGCCAGTTATACCCCTGTGTTTGATTGGCTGGGGGTTCCCGTGGCACCTTTACTGAACCTTCTGGGGCTTCCCGATGCCGATGCCATTGCCTCCACAGTTCTTGTTTCCATTACTGAAATTGCACTTCCCATCATAATTGCCTCCGGAGCCAAGGTTTCGACAATGAGTCTTTTCTTTGTTTGTACCCTGTCCACGGTTCAGGTGATCTTTTTTACCGAAAGTGCCAATGCCATGCTTGAGGCGGATATCCCTTTAAAGCTTTGGGAACTTGTTGTGATATTTCTGATTCGAACGTTGCTTGCCATTCCACTTGTTGCCATTGCTGCTCATATTGTATTTTAGGCTACCCTTATAAAGCGATGAAATCGGCACACATCGGGAGAGGGTATTCGAATCCGTGTGAGAAAAGACTTGACGAAAATCCATTGGTTTTTAATATAAGGCTTATATTATATATAAATCAAAGGATTAATATGTCTATTTATAAAAAAACAGGTGCTTTACTTTTTGGAACACGTTTGAAACGAATGAGTGATCAGTTTCTATCTGATCTTTCAGCCATTTATAAAAATGAAGATATTTATTTTGAAGCCACTTGGTTCCCGGTGTTTTATCTGCTTGATACAAAACAGGACGTGACCATATCAAGTATTGCCAGACAGTTGGAAATAACACATTCCGGAGCAAGTCAGATGGTGACTTCTCTGAAGAAAAAAGGATTTGTTCAAATATCTCAGATTTGTGAAGATAAACGTTTGAAAACGGTTAGTTTTACTGCGAAAGGATATAAAAAACTCAAAGAAATTAAGCCGATTTGGTACGCACTCCAGGAAAGTATGGATGAAATGCTCTCCTCAAAAGGTGAGCATTTCAGAATCCTGGATCTTCTGGAAGCATTGGAAGAGGACATGGCCCGGATAAATCTGGTTCAGGCAGTTCAGGAAAGATTGCAGTTTAATCAATTTCTGGCGCGGATTGAGGTTATTCCTTACAGAGAGGAAATGCATGATCCTTTCATGTCCCTGGTGCTGAAATGGCTTTCAGAAAACCCTGAGACCATCCCCCGGGAAATTGGGTGGATCAATCATACACAGCAGGAGGTTGTTGCACTAGGAAACACCCTTATCTTCATGGCGGTTCATTCAGGGGAGATTTTAAGTGCCTGTATCGCTACCCTTGATTCTTTGAACGCTTGTGCCGAGATTTCTTTTGTTTTTGAACAGAGCCGGGTTTCAAATGATTTGATCCAGGCGTTGATGGATAAAGTTCTTGGTGAGTTGGAAGAGAAAGATGTTGAAAATGTTACAACAAGGGCCAATCTTACCCATTCGAATGTGTTGAAAATATTGCAGAAAAACGGGTTTAAACTCATGGAAATAGAAAAAAATAGTGTGCGGGATAATACCTGCACTCATTTATCCAGAAAATTAAAAAAGGAAGAGGAAATATAATGGAAAATATCAATGTATCCAATGCAATGACCATTAAAATGGACGAAATTTTTACAGAGCTCCCGGAGATGCCGGATTTTGTGGAAGGCATCAGAAGAGCCCCCAAAAGACCCATGCATCTGAACAAAGGGGAGATTGAACTGGCCCTGAAAAATGCCCTTCGATATCTGCCGGAAGCCTGGCACAGTACCCTGGCTCCGGAGTTCCTGGATGAACTTTTGACCTATGGGCGCATCTATGGATATCGTTTCCGACCGGCGGGTCGCATCTTTGGTAAACCCATAGACGAGTACAAGGGAAAATGCGTTGAGGGAAAGGCATTCCAGGTGATGATCGAAAATAACCTGGACTTTGAAATCGCCCTGTACCCCTATGAACTTGTGACCTATGGGGAAACCGGTCAGGTGTGCCAGAACTGGATGCAATATCGCATCATCAAAAAATATCTTGAAAATGTCACACAGGATCAGACCCTGGTAGTGGAGTCGGGTCATCCATTGGGTCTGTTTAAATCATCTCCCACATCCCCCCGGGCCATTATCACCAACGCCATGATGATCGGACTTTTTGACGACCAGGAAAACTGGGAACGGGCCATGTCCCTGGGGGTTGCCAATTATGGACAGATGACTGCGGGGGGCTGGATGTACATCGGACCCCAGGGCATTGTCCACGGCACCTATGGTACCCTTTTAAATGCGGCCCGCATGGAGCTTGGGGTGCCCGAAGACGGGGATCTCACCGGGAAACTCTTTGTCACATCGGGCCTTGGCGGCATGAGTGGTGCCCAGGGCAAGGCCATTGAAATTGCCAACGGGGTGGGCATTATTGCAGAGGTGGATGCCTCCAGAATCAAGACCCGTCATGATCAGGGCTGGGTGAGCCAGGTAACTTACGATCCGGCAGAAACATTTGCGGCGGCACAAAAAGCCGTGGCAGAGAAAAAGGCCCTGGCCATCGCCTTTCATGGCAATGTGGTGGATCTTTTGGAATATGCCGTGGACAACAATATTGGCATTGAGCTTTTGTCCGATCAGACATCCTGCCATGTGGCCCATGGCGGTGGGTATTGTCCCCAGGGGCTGACCTTTGAACAGCGCACCGACATGCTCAAGAATGATCCCGAAGGGTTTATAAGAAAAGTGGACGCATCCCTGGTGCATCATTACGCACTGATTAAAACCCTTGTGGATCGGGGAACCTATTTCTTTGATTACGGCAATGCATTCATGCGCTCTGTTTTTGATGCCGGGGTAACCGAGATTTGTAAAAACGGTCAGAACACCCTGGACGGATTTATCTTTCCCTCTTACGTGGAAGATATCATGGGCCCGTTGATGTTTGATTATGGCTATGGCCCCTTCCGGTGGGTGTGTTTGTCCGGTAAGGAATCCGATCTTTTAAAAACCGATCATGCGGCCATGGCCTGCATTGACCCGGACAGACGATCCCAGGACCGGGATAACTATATCTGGATCAGGGATGCCCAAAAAAACAAACTGGTGGTGGGCACCCAGGCCCGGATTTTGTACCAGGATGCCATGGGGCGGGTGAATATTGCTCTGAAATTCAACGACATGGTCCGAAAGGGTGACATTGGGCCGGTGATGTTGGGAAGGGACCACCATGATACTGGCGGTACGGATTCCCCTTTTCGGGAAACGGCCAACATTAAAGATGGCAGCAATATCATGGCGGACATGGCCATCCAGTGTTTTGCCGGTAACTGTGCCCGGGGTATGAGCCTTGTGGCTCTGCACAACGGTGGTGGCGTGGGCATCGGCAAAGCCATCAACGGTGGATTTGGTCTGGTGTTGGACGGCAGTTCCCGGGTGGATGACATTATCCGTAAGGCCATGCTCTGGGATGTCATGGGAGGGGTGGCCAGGCGTTCCTGGGCCCGGAACGAACATTCCATGGAAACCTGTGTGGAGTTTAACGAGATGTGGCAAGGACAAGCACACATCACCATCCCCTATCTCACCGATGAAAAGATGATTGCTGATCTGGTGGATAAAAAATATAAAAAACAGGGGTAGGAGAAGAATATGGATGGAAATCTGATTGTTAAGAATGCCTCCCAGGTGGTCACCTGCAGCGGCTTCAAGGCAAAACAGGGACAGGAAATGTCCGATCTTGCCATTGTTGAAAACGGGGCTGTGATCATTGAGGCGGGTAAAATAAAAGCTGTGGGTAACTCATCGGAGCTGTTAAACGGGTTTGATACACGGGGCTTTGATGTGATTGATGCCGCCGGAAAGGCCGTGCTGCCAGGGTTTGTGGATTCTCATACCCATTTTGTTTTTGGGGGATACCGGCCTGACGAATTTGCCTGGCGACTTCGGGGGGACAGCTACATGGATATCATGAACCGAGGCGGTGGGATTGCCAATTCTGTAAAGGCCACCCGAAACGCCTCCCGGGAGGAACTCATGGGCGTGGGAGAGAAACGTCTTGATTCCATGCTCTCCTTCGGGGTCACCACCGTTGAAGGTAAGAGCGGGTACGGCCTGGACCTGGAAACCGAGGTAAAGCAGCTGCAGGTGATGAAAGCCCTTGGAAAAACCCATCCCATGGACATTGTTTCCACTTTTTTGGGGGCCCACGCCACGCCATCTGAATTCAAGGGAAGGGCAGATGATTTCATTGATCTTGTCATGGAAATGCTTCCTGAAATTGCCCAACAGCAGCTGGCGGAGTTCTGTGATATTTTCTGCGAGAAAAATGTCTTCTCTGTGGAGCAGTCCCGGAGACTGCTTTCAAGGGCCAAGGATCTTGGTTTTCAACTTAAGATCCATGCCGATGAGATTGTGCAGTTCGGTGGCGCAGAGCTTGCCGCAGAGCTTGGGGCTGTATCTGCAGATCATCTTCTCCAGGCATCGGATCAGGGGATAGAGAATATGGCCCGGGCCGGGGTGGTGGCTACCCTTCTGCCGGGCACGGCCTTCAGTTTAAAGGAAGACTATGCCCGGGGGCGGTACATGATTGACCATGGATGTGCCGTGGCCCTGGCAACGGATCTTAATCCCGGCAGCTGTTTTTCAGAATCCATTCCTCTTATTACCGCCCTTGCCACATTATACATGAACCTGACCCCCGAAGAGGCCATCACTGCCCTTACCATCAACGGGGCCGCCGCCGTTAATCGTGCTGACAGAATCGGGAGTATTGATCCAGGAAAGCAGGGGGATCTTGTGATTCTGGAATTTCCCTCCTACCGGTTCATCCCCTACCATGTGGGGGTTAACACCGTTGAGACGGTTATCAAACGGGGGGAGAGGGTTTTTACGAAAAATATGCCATAAGGCACTTAGGGCTTGCTTACAAGATGACCCCTCGCCAAAGTGGCCCATGTTGTCGGCAAGCCAAAGTCCAACCTCAATCATTGACTGGCGGAATTGATGGACAGCTGCCCGTTGATCTTCTGAACCAGCATCAAAGAGACAAGACTCATGGCAGCCCCACCGATGAAGGGAATCCGGTAATCCACAAGCCACAACAGCCCGCCGATTACCGGCAGTATTACGGCGGCAATGTGGTTGATGGTGAACCCCACGGCCATGCTCGGAGCAATGTCCTCCGGCGAAGCGATCTTCTGGAAAAAGGTGCGGATGGCAATGGCAAAATTAAAAAAGATGTGATCTGCAATATAAAGAAACGCCACCACTATTTTTGAATCCACCACGGCGTAGGCCACAAAGATGATAATCAAACTCAAGTACTCCAAAGAAAGCACCTTTTGTTCTCCAAATTTCACAATGCATCTGCCGATGAACGGGCTTAAAAAATAGTTGATGATATTGTTGAGCATGAACAGGATGACTATCTCCCTGATGGAGAACTGAAACTTCTTTACCAGCAGAAACACGGCAAAGGATGTGAAGATCTGACGTCTGGCCCCGGCCATGAAGGTGAGGAGATAAAAGAGCCAGTATCTTTTTTTAAAGATCATCTCTTTTCGTTGGGGGGGCATGAATTTATCCGTGGGATTCTGGGTCAGGGCATAAATGCCGATGGCCAGCATGCCGCCACCGGCAATCAGATAGAGTCCGGTGTAGGAAAAATAGGGGGCCGCCAGAAATACCATGGCCCCAGCCCCGATGTTACTTAATGCCGCAAGACTTCTGAGCTTCCCAAATACAATGGGGGCGGTGGCCGTATCAAAATATTGCAGGGTCAAGGATTGATTGGTGGTTTCAAAGTAATGAAATCCAAAACTCATCAGTAAGGTGGTGAACATCAGCCCATAAAAGGTGGGAAAAAGGCCTGTGGCACCCACCCCTAGCCCCATGATAACTACCGAAAGGGCCGATAGCCGATGTTCTTTTATGATTAAAAGTATGTATACCACCAGAAGAGAGAGAAAGCCTGGAAGTTCACGCACAGACTGCAAAACCCCCACATGCCCTCCATCCAGATGGATGATATTAACGGCAAAATTATCAAAAAGGGAGCGCCAGACGTGAAGGCCTGCGGTGGAGGCAATTACGAGAAGCATCAGATAGATGTACATGGGGTTTTTGCTCAGTTCTGTTTTCATGGGCCTTTCCTTTTTTTCTATGGGGATTTTTATCCTATACAAACGTCTGGACTTTTCGATCTTAGTTTTTTAACATGGACAACATAGGCATTGTGACGATTTGTTCAAGAATGATGCAGGCGAAAACGAGGGAACAGGGTGGTATGTTTTTTGATAGAAATGCCCTTGGTTCTTGGGATGGACCAGCAGTAAATAGAGACAGGAGTAAATTATGGCTGTGGGATGGGCCCGTGACGGGGCGGTACAGGAACAGATAGACGCAAGTGTTAATGATGCAGTCAAGCTTGCAAGAAGTCGTTTGCCAGAGGCTGGTGAGGAAGAGGTAACACATTGTGAGGCCTGCGAGGAATTGATTCCCGATGCCCGGCGAAGAGCAGTTCCCGGCGTTCGCCTGTGCATTAAATGCCAGTCAGAGCTGGAAAAACAGCAGACAAGGTTCTCTGGATTCAACCGCCGTGGCAGCAAAGACAGCCAGTTGCGCTGAGATGCTGCGGAAAAAATCCAAGCTCCTATAGCGTACAACATGGAATCTGATGGATAAAAACAGTGGGCCACTTTCTGTGACGGATGGGTTTAATGATGGTTTGAGATCTTTCAATAAACCGGACGGGATTGCGGCTGTCCGGGCATTTAAGGAAGTTGTCAGGATAAATCCTGTTTATCTCCACGGAGATGACGATAACACCTATAACCGATGCGGGATCGTCTTCAATTGCCGCCTGAATATGGCATGAAGAAATATTACTATCTGATCCATATTCAATATCTGGGATTCCGCTACCATGGTTGGCTGAAACAGCCGGGAGTAAAAACCGTGGAGGCCATGGTTGAAAAGACAACCTCATTCGTCCTGGGCCATTCCGACTTTAAAATTCTCGGAAGCAGCCGTACCGATGCAAGAGTCTCTGCAAATCATTTCGCCTTTGAACTTTTTGTCCATGAACTGCTCAATGTCGAGCAGTTGGTGAACGATTTTAATCAAAACCTGCCCAACGATATTCGGGCTATAAAGGCTGAAGCGGTTGATGGAAAATTCAGCATCATTAACGCCCCAAAAACCAAGGAGTACATCTACCTGTTCGCCTTTGGAGAAAAATGCCATCCGTTTTGTGCGCCGCTCATCTCTTCATTTTCCCATTGGCTTGATATTGACCTGATGAAGCAGGGTGCCCTGTTGTTCCAGGGCAGGCATAATTTCAGAAGCTATTGCACCAAACCCGGCACCCGGACAACCTTTGAAAGGGAGGTGCTGGTCAGTAAAATAGAAGAGAACCAAATTTTTAAGGCCAATTTTTTCCCGGCAAAAAGTTATGCCTATCATATCCATTCAAAGGGGTTCATGCGGTATCAGGTCCGGTTGATAATGGGCCAGCTGCTCAGCCTTGGACGGGGTGAAATCGGCCTGGACGATATTACAATATCGCTCAAGGGAATCAGCCATACCCCTTTACGACATATTGCTCCTTCGTCCGGGTTGATGTTGAACAAAATTGAATACCAATGATCTTAAAGGAGGTACCATGGAAGATTTTGATAACAGAAGAAATTTTTTGAAAAAAAGTGTCACCCTGTCAACACTTGCCGCCGGTACCCTGATATTCGGCGGTATTGACAGACTGTGGGGCCAGACCAACACCATTCCTGCGGCCCTTCCAGATCTTGTGGCCGTGAAGGACGGCGAACCCGGTCCCATGTTTGATGCCGCCATAGCAAAGTTTGGTGGGATGGGCCACTTTGTGAATCCCGGTGATACCGTTGTGATAAAACCCAACATCGGGTGGGACCGGGAACCCGATTCCGGGGCCAACACCCATCCCGGGCTGGTAAAGCGCATAGTATCCCATTGTCTTGATGCCGGGGCAAAAAAAGTCTATGTTTTTGATCATGCCGTGGACAGTGGCCCCAAATGTTATGAAAACAGCGGCATAGAATTTGCCGTGAAATCTGCCAAGGGCATCATGGTACCGGCCACCCATGAAAAATATTATCAGTCTGTGGACATCTCCCAAGGGAAAAAGCTTAGATCCACCAAGGTCCATGAACTGATTCTCTCATCGGATATCTATATCAATGTACCGGTGTTGAAGCACCACGGCTCATCGGGGCTAAGCCTTGCCATGAAGAACCAGATGGGGGTGGTGTGGAACCGGGGGATTTACCATTTTAAAGGGCTGCACCAGTGCATCGCCGATTTCTGCCATGTTAGAAAGCCGGATTTGAATGTTATGGACGGGTATCGCATCACCCTTCGTAACGGTCCCAGCCGGGCAGGCAAAGACGATGTGGTGGTGCGCAAGACCCTGTTACTTTCAACGGATATTGTGGCCATTGATGCCGCTGCCACCCGGATGTTCGGAAAAGATCCCCGGGAGATCAACCATATCCTCTACGCGGAGGAAGCCGGTCTTGGCACCATGGATCTTGCAAAATTAAACATTCAAAAAATTGCATTAAAGGGATAAGATTTTCCATCAGTCATCATTGGTGAGGCAAAGGGATCAGCACTTATCGTTCTCAATGGTTGGGAGGAACCGGTGAAAGTTAAAAAAGGCGCTGTTCGAGCGCTGGCTGCAGGCATCTTGATGATCCTGTTTCTTGTATTTTTTCTGGATTTTTATCCGCCCCTCACCGATTTTCTGGGGCAGGCCATGGCATGGATTCAATTTTTCCCGGCCCTGATCATTGCCATTTCAGGCAGCCACAGGGGTGTGATGGCGTTTCTGCTGCTGGTGCTGCTCTGTCTTGTGTTTGGTCGAATCTACTGTGCCGTTCTCTGTCCCCTGGGGATTTTTCAGGATGCCGTGATTTTTCTTTCCCGACGTCGGGGAAAACCGCAACCCAGGGGAAAAATGGTAAAAGATCGATCCAGACCCCGGGCTAAAAATGATCACGGTGATAATCCAAATCATTCTATGACACCAAAGCCTTCTGACATCAGCCCATTATCGGGAAACTCCGGTGTCTGTGCTTTTTTGTGGTACGCCATCCTGACGTTCACCACAACGCTTCTTCTGTCCGGCTCTCTTTTT
The DNA here is from genome assembly GCF_054657595.1 of Desulfocicer niacini. Taxonomy (NCBI): domain Bacteria; kingdom Pseudomonadati; phylum Thermodesulfobacteriota; class Desulfobacteria; order Desulfobacterales; family Desulfobacteraceae; genus Desulfocicer; species Desulfocicer niacini. Next base: position 18,946 of record NZ_BAAHYK010000009.1, on the reverse strand, counting down.
TTCGTTAACCTTCTGGACCCTTTTTCTGTTTTTGGACGATTTTTGAGTCAGTTGGCCCTGCCAGTGGGGGCCACCATAAATAATTTGATGGTAAGCCTTGCCGAATCGGTTGGGCAATATGTTTTTTTTCCTGTAAATCTCCGGCCGGTGCTGTGGCCGGTGTTCTGGATCACCTATGGGTGGTTTGTCCTGGTGATTTTCATCTCCTTTTACCATGGCAGGCGCTACTGCAATTCCCTTTGTCCGGTGGGGGCGTTTTTCAGCCTGCTTTCCAGGCATTCCCTGTTTGGATTTGTCATTGACAGGCAAAAATGCACCACCTGCGGAAAATGCCAGCGCATGTGCAGAAGCCACTGCATGGACCCTGCCACGGGAAAGATTGACAATGCCCGGTGCGTATCGTGTTTTGACTGTGTGGATGTGTGCCCGGAACATGCCATCACATATACAATTATTTCTGAAAAGTTCAAAGCCGGAAATGAAAGATGGCAGAAAGATTTGTCTCCATCTGTGGAAAAGAGAAAATTCATTTTAACGGGCGTGTCCCTCTGCGGTGGTGTGCTGGCAACGGCATTGCCATTAAGACCATTGCTGGCACGCATGGCCCTGGTGGGAACGGTTGCCCATGATCCCATCACCCCGCCTGGCTCCCTGGGCATTGATCATTTTTCCCATACCTGTCTGGCCTGCCATGCCTGTGTTAATGCATGTCCTGAAAATGTCCTCATGCCCGGTGTCGATGAATATGGCCTGACAGGGGCACTTCAACCACGCCTTGACTTTTTCGTAAGCAGGTGCGCTTATAGTTGTAATGCCTGTACCCTGGTGTGTCCCTCCGGGGCTATTTTATCCCTGTCCCTTGAAGAAAAACAGCGCACCCGCATCGGAAGTGTTCATTTTGAAAGGGATAAATGCCTGGTGTATACCCAGAAAAGAGATTGTGGTGCATGCGCCGAGGTGTGCCCCACCCATGCCGTTCACACGGTCCTGGAAAACAATATTCACCATCCCCGGATCAGGTCGGATGCCTGCATCGGGTGCGGGGCCTGTCAGCTGGTATGCCCCGTCACACCCAAGGCCATTTATGTGGTGGCAACGAGGGTGCACGAGACGGCCGGGCCACCGTTTTTTCAACAGGACCCGCCAGCTGCTCCCACAGGTGTAATGGGTTCCGATGCGGATTTTCCCTTTTGAAGTACCCTTGTGCAGATCTGTGCTGAATTGCACATGGCGTATGCCTGATCCCACCAGTACTCAGAGCGGAGAATCCACTGCCCTTGTTGTGATGAAACGCGGTTTATGTTATTGTCTTTTCGTATAGGGGCGCAATATAAAGGCAAGATCCAATAAAAATGACATCCCTTTACATCGCCCCACCCACCGGATACATGCAAGTAGAAAAAACGCTGTTATCGTCTGATAAACTAGCTATGAACTCACGGAAGGAATTGCCATGAAATTTTCAAACTACGATACCGAGGGCTTTTATGATGAGTTGTTCGATGAAAAAAATCTTCCCCGCCCCGGTGCAAAACTGCTCATTGACAAGATTGAGTCGCTGCCGGCAAATGACCTGATACATAAACAACGTTCCGCTGAAACGGCCCTGCTCCAGTTGGGCAATACCTTTGCCGTGTACGGCAGTGAGGAGGGAACTGAAAAAATACTTCCCTTTGACGTCATCCCCAGGATCATTGATAACAAAGACTGGCGAGAGATTGAGCTGGGACTGCAGCAGCGCATCTATGCCATGAACAAATTTATCCATGACATTTACCATGACCGTAAAATTTTAAAGGACAAGGTGGTCCCGGAAGATCTCATCATGACCTGTGCCGCCTACCGGAAGCAATGCGAGGGCTTGAATCCCCCGAAATCCATCTGGTGCCATGTCACGGGAACGGATCTTATCCGGGATAATGATGGGCGCTTTTATGTCCTGGAAGACAACATGCGCTGTCCATCGGGGGTTTCCTATGTGCTGGAGAACCGCCAGGTGTTAAAACGTACCTTTCCCCATGTGTTTGCCGATTCCGGGGTTCGACCGGTGGATGAGTACCCCAACAAGCTTCTGGCTACCCTGGAAAACCTGGCTCCGGAAAGTATTGCAGAACCCAAGATCGGGGTACTCACCCCGGGCATGTATAATTCTGCCTATTTTGAGCATTCATTTCTGGCCCAGCAGATGGGTGTGGAGCTGGTGGAGGGCCAGGATCTGGTGGTGTCTGATGGATTTGTCTATATGCGCACCACAAAGGGCCTCCAGAGAATTGATGTGATCTACCGTCGACTGGATGATGATTTTATGGATCCCAAAGCCTTCCGGGCCGATTCCATGCTGGGGGTTCCCGGCATCATGGACGTCTATCGTTCAGGACGGGTGGCCATGGCCAATGCCCCTGGCACCGGTATTGCCGATGACAAGGCCGTATATGCCTATGTGCCTAAAATTATAAAATATTATCTGGATGAGGATGCCATTTTACCCAATGTCCCCACCTTCATCTGCCGAGAGGACAAGGCAAGGAACCATGTCCTTGAAAATCTCGATAAACTGGTGGTGAAAGCCGCCAATGAATCCGGTGGTTACGGCATGATGATCGGCCCCCATGCCAGCAAGGAGGAGCGGGAGAAATTTGCACTGCTCATCCAGAAAAATCCCCGCAACTATATTGCCCAGCCCACCATTTCCCTCTCCCGGGTGCCCACCATTGTGGGGGATCATTTTGAAGGACGACATGTGGATCTAAGGCCTTATATCCTCTATGGAGAGGAAATTTACGTAATGCCCGGCGGACTGACCAGGGTGGCATTAAAAAAAGGATCCCTGGTGGTGAATTCCTCCCAGGGCGGCGGTACTAAAGATACATGGGTAACGGACCGCAGCGGAGAAGGGGATCACAAACAGTCTCTGTCAGAGCAGCCAGGTTTAAGTTCCCAATCACAATCCCAGACCTCAATTTCCGGTGACACCACAGGAGGTACCCATGCTTAGTCGCGTTGCAAGTTCTGTTTACTGGATGACAAGATACATTGAAAGGGCCGAAAACATTGCCAGGTTTATCACGGTGAACCTGAATCTGACTCTGGATTTCCCCGCCGAAGCCACCCGGCAGTGGCAGCCCATTGTCATGGCCACCGGGGATCACCTGTTGTTTGAAAAAAAATATGGAAATGATTATTCGGGAAAAAATGTGATCCATTTCCTTGCCCTGGATCAGGCGTATGGCAATTCCATTATTTCATCTTTGAGGGCGGCAAGGGAAAACGCCCGATCGGTTAGGGAGATCATCTCCTCTGAAATGTGGGAGCAGGTCAATCGCTATTACCTTGAACTTAAAGAGGCCAGCACCACGGATTATGCCAGCCGCAATCCCCATAAATTTTTCAAGATCATCACCATGCGTGGCCATATGTTCACCGGTCTTTTGTACTCCACCATGTCCCATGGGGAGGCCTTTCAGTTTGCCCTCACCGGGCTTTTGCTGGAGCGGGCGGACAAGACGTCCCGAATTCTGGATGTGAAATATTTCATGCTGCTGCCCCGGGCCGGGGAGGTCAATACCCCCTATGATTCCATTCAGTGGGCGGCTGTGTTGAAATCTGCCAGTGCCCTGGAGATGTACCGCAAGCGCTTCCACCGCATCATTCCGAAACAGGTGTGTGATTTTCTGATTTTTGACAGTGAATTTCCACGCTCCATCCGCTATTGTCTCAAAAAGGGGGAGCAGGCATTGCATAAGATTTCCGGAACCCCGGTGGGAACGGTGTCCAACCTGGCGGAAAAAAGCCTGGGACGGCTCTGTGCAGACCTGGATTACTCCGACATTGACGAAACCATTGCCATGGGTATGCACGAGTATCTGGATGATCTGCAGATCAAGGTCAACACCGTGGGCAGCCATATCCATGATGCTTTTTTTAAGATGACCTCCACCTCCGGTAATGGCGGGGCTTCCCAGTAATTCATTTTCATGCTTCATTGTGTCGGCAGACCGACATGACCGTTATATGGAAAGGTAGCCTTCAAGCCTACCTCAGCAGAGCCCCTCCCCCGATGGGCAATAGGAACCGGACAATCGAGCTGTCTACAGTTCCGGTCCGGGACCATTGCTCATCGGGGGAGGGGCGGCATAATGCCATTTTCAATATTCGTTGTGTCCGTCAGGACATGGCCGTTATATGGAAAAACAAGTTTAAACATGGAGACACATTTATGGCCATTAAAGTGGCGCTGTATCATAAAACTGATTATGCCTATGACCGGAAAATTCAACTGGGACCCCAGGTGGTACGGCTGCGACCGGCCCCCCATTGCCGTACCCCCATTTTGAGTTATTCCCAGACCATCGAACCTGCCGATCATTTCATCAACTGGCAGCAGGACCCCTTCAGCAATTACCTTTCCCGGTTGAATTTCCAGGAAAAGACTGATCATTTTTCCATTGAAGTGGATCTGGTGGCGGAGATGATCATCATCAATCCCTTTGATTTTTTCCTGGAACCCCATGCGGAACAATGTCCCTTTAGCTATAAACCAGAGCTTGCCAAGGATCTGAAACCCTTTCTGGAGGTGGAGCCCCCGGGGAAAAAATTAAAAGCGTACCTGGCATCCATTGACCGCAGCAAGATGGATACCAATAATTTTCTGGTCATGATCAACCAGGGCCTGGAAAAATTGATCAGTTACAACATCCGCATGGAGCCAAACGTCCAGAGCTGTGAAGAGACCCTGACCAAGTTGAGCGGTTCCTGCCGGGATTCAGCCTGGCTCCTGGTGCAGATCCTTCGGCACATGGGGCTTGCGGCCCGGTTTGTTTCCGGGTATCTCATTCAGCTGGCACCGGACGTGAAATCCTTGGAAGGACCCTCGGGACCGGAGCAGGATTTTACAGATCTCCATGCCTGGACCGAAGTCTATCTGCCCGGAGCTGGATGGATAGGCCTTGATGCCACATCGGGTCTTCTCACCGGAGAGGGCCATATTCCCCTTGCCTGCACCCCGGACCCCCGAAGTGCAGCCCCGGTTACCGGTGCCCTTGAAAAATGCGAGGTGGCGTTCAGCCACACCATGAAGGTCACCCGTATACACGAAGATCCCCGTTCCACAAAACCCTATCCCCATGAGATCTGGACAGAAATTGAAACCCTGGGGCACCGGGTGGATGAAGAGATCCGGCAGGAAAACATCACCCTGACCATGGGCGGAGAACCCACCTTTGTGTCGGTGAAGGACATGGAAGGCGATGAGTGGAACACAGGGGCCGTGGGGCCCACCAAAAAGCCCCTGTCCGTGGCCCTTCTCAAACGGTTGCGTTCCCAATGGGCACCGGGCAGCCTGCTCCACTTTGGCCAGGGCAAGTGGTATCCCGGTGAATCACTTCCCCGGTGGGCCTTGAGCTGCCTGTGGAGAAAGGATGGAAAGCCGGTGTGGCGGGACGATGCCCTGCTTGCCGATGAAGAAAAGGACTATGGGTTCGGCCCGGATCAGGCCCGGAAACTCATGGACACCATTGCCGGGGTGCTGGGGGTCAACACAAAATATGTCATGCCCGCCTACGAGGATATTTTCCACTGGTTGTGGAAGGAGCAACGCCTGCCCGTCAATGTGAAACCCACGGACCCGAAACTTAAAAATGCCGAGGACCGTGCCCGTATGGCCATGGTGTTTGAAAAAGGTGTTGGCGATATAACCGGTTTTGTTCTGCCCCTGCAGAAGGGGTCCTGGAAGAGCGGACCCTGGCATCTTAAAAATGACACCCTTTTTCTTATTCCCGGCGACTCCCCCATGGGGCTGCGTCTGCCCCTGGATTCTCTGCCCTGGGTGACGGAAAAAGAGTATCCCCATGTGGTGGAAGAGGATCCCATGGGAAAAAGGCAGCCCCTGCCGGACCCCTTGACCTCCGAGGCAGATAAAGAAAAAATTAAGACCTTGCTGGAAGAACGTAAGTCCCAGACCCACCTTGAAGGAAAACCCGAAGAGGAAACAAGGGCAGACGTGGTGCCCCAGCCCCGGCCTTTTGCCGACCCCAAACCCGCCGTGGGAGAGTCCGCGGCCTGGATTATCCGAACGGCCCTTTGCATCCAGCCCCGGGGGGGACGGCTTTATGCGTTCATGCCCCCCATGGAGCGGGCCGTGGATTATTTTGAGCTTATCACCGCCATTGAAGATGCCGCCGCCATCACAAAGATGCCGGTGATCATAGAGGGATATACGCCACCCTTTGACCATCGCTTCAACCGGTTCAGCATCACCCCGGACCCCGGGGTCATGGAGGTCAATATTCATCCGGCCCACAGCTGGAAGGAGATGGTGGAGACCACCACGTCACTCTACGAAGAGGCCCGGCAGACGGGGCTTGGAACGGAAAAATTCATGCTGGACGGCCGTCACAGCGGCACCGGGGGCGGCAATCATATCATCATGGGCGGTGCCACCCCCGCCGAGAGTCCTTGGCTCAAACGCCCGGATCTGTTAAGAAGTTTTCTCACCTACTGGAACAATCATCCCAGCCTTTCCTATCTTTTTTCCGGACTGTTCATGGGACCCACCAGCCAGGCCCCCCGCATTGACGAGGCCCGGCATGATACCCTGTATGAACTGGAGATTGCCTTTGATGAGCTGAAAAATCAGACCGGTAATTTCGATCTGCCCTGTCCTCCTTGGCTGGTGGATCGGCTATTCAGGCATCTGCTCACCGACCTCACCGGTAACACCCACCGGGCCGAGTTCTGCATTGACAAGCTGTACTCCCCGGACAGTGCCACCGGACGTCTGGGCCTGGTGGAGTTTCGCTCCTTTGAAATGCCCCCCCATGCCCAGATGAGCCTGGCCCAGCAACTGCTGCTTCGTATTTTCATGGTGAAATTCTGGAAAAAACCCTATGAAGAAAAGCTGGTTCATTGGGGCACCACCCTGCACGACCGGTTCATGCTGCCCTTTTACGTATGGCAGGATTTCCGGGATGTGCTTGAGGCACTTACCCGGGACGGGTACCCCATGACACCCGCCCATTTCCATCCCCATTTTGAGTTCCGTTTTCCCTTTGTGGGTCATGTGACCCATGCCGGTGTGGAGATGGAATTGAGGGTGGCCATGGAACCCTGGCATGTGCTGGGTGAAGAGCCCGGTGGTGGCGGAACGGCCCGGTACGTGGATTCTTCTTTGGAAAAAATGCAGGTGCTGGTGAAAAACATGACCGATTCCCGGCACATGGTGCTGTGCAATGGCCGTCCATTGCCCCTGCAGCCCACGGGTACCCGGGGAGAATTTGTGGCAGGCGTCCGGTACCGGGCCTGGCAGCCCCCGTCGTGCCTGCATCCCACCATCGGGAGCCATGCCCCGCTGGTCTTTGATCTGGTGGATACCTGGAGTAAACGCTCGGTTGGGGGGTGCACTTACCATGTGGCCCACCCCGGTGGCAGAAGCTATGAGGTGTTTCCCGTTAACTCCTATGAGGCTGAGGGGCGTCGGGTTTCACGCTTTTTCAGTTTTGGCCACACCCCGGGGCACCTGGATCAGATACCAACGAAATCCGTGAACAAGTCGTTTCCTCATACCCTTGATCTGCGAACACGACCGCAAAGCTAAATATTCGGCGCTGGCCAAACATTTTCATTGGCAACCCGAATATTGACGAGAAAAGATAGCTTGCGCAGGTTTTCTTTCTCTGGTAAGACTTTCGTTTCCTGTTTTGGCATCCTTTATTTCTGGCTTTGTACTTTTCGGATAAACATTCCCGATCTTGGGGATTTGCATTCAAAAAAGTGTAAGGTCCTTTTGAGAGTATATGAAGGATGCCTCTGATTTAAGGGGCGCTTTTTTTGCCTATTATTTAACCATGGTACACCCAAGTTATCATCATGACATCAGATTTACCCACTTCTTTGGAAAATCCTCCCCGGCAAAATGCTGTTCTTTTTCAGCAGCAGAGCAGCGGCATGCTGCCCAATACCGCCATGCAAGGCGATTCCTCCACGCTTGATCCCGTATTTCCCAGGGCTTTTTTATTTCCCGAAACCTGCAGCGGAATTGTGGCCTCGGACGGCACACCCCATCCCCACTGGCAGGGGGTCTTTACCTATTTGAACAGCCTTGGCAGCCGTGAACTGGAACGCCGCTGGCAAAAGGCCCGTCAGATCATGCACGAACACGGAGTGGCCTATAATGTGTTCAATGATGATCAAGGGCAGGAGCGGCCTTGGGAACTTGACCCCATACCCCTTCCCATTGCGGCCCAGGCATGGCCGGATCTGGAAAAGGGGGTGGCCCAGAGAACCCGGCTTCTGGCTGCCATACATGCCGATATTTATGGTTCCCAGACCTTGATTCATCAACACCATCTGCCGCCGGAACTTTTCTTTGCCAATCCGAAATTTCTTCGCCAGTGCCATGGTATTTACCGGGAGGATGCCCCGGCCTTTCACTTCCATGCAACGGATCTGTGCCGGTTTTCCGACGGGGTGTGGCGGGTGGTTGCTCATCGGACCCAGTCGCCTTCGGGTGCGGGGTATGCCCTTGAAAACCGTATTATTCTTTCCCGGATTCTGCCCCGGATGTTTCATTCTGGCAAGGTCATGCGCCTTGCCCCTTTTTTTAAATCATTCAACCATGCCCTCATGGAGATCTCCGGCCTGAAAAAACGGGAGCCAAGCATTGTCATGCTCTCCCCGGGGCCTTCCTGTCCCACCTATTTTGAGCATGTCTTTCTCTCCCGGTACATGGGCTTTACCCTGGTGGAAAGCAGTGACCTCACCGTGCGAAATGATGCGGTGTTTTTAAAAACCCTTAAGGGTCTGCATCCGGTGGATGTTATTTTAAGGCGTCTCCAGGATACGGCCTGTGATCCCCTGGTTTTCGGGAATGCATCACTCACCGGTATTCCAGGACTTGTACAGGCTGTTCGATCAGGAAATGTGGCTGTGGCCAATCCCATTGGCAGTGGTGTCCTGGAAACACCTGCCCTGGTGCCATTCCTGCCGGGCCTGTGCCGCCTGCTTCTGGGGGAATCATTGTTGCTTGAGGACGTGCCCACGGTGTGGTGCGGTCAAAGAAATGTTCTTAATACCGTCCTTTCCCGGATATCAGACCCTGCGCATCCCATGATCATTTCTTCGGCCTTTGCATCCCCGGAGATTGGCGTGGAAGATACCCGGGCAATGTCCCCTGAAAAAATTGCGACTCTTACGGCAAAAATAAAAGCCATGCCCCATGCCTATGTGGCCCGGGAACCCATGACCCCCTGCACCCTTCCGGTGTGGGAGAAGGGCAATCTTATAAATGCAAGTGCCACTATGCGGCTGTTTTCCACCCTGGTCACCCATGGAAGCGCCCCTTCCACTGAAACGGTTTTATCTGTGGAGGATGCTGTCTTTGTGATGCCAGGGGCACTGACCCTTGTATCCCGGGATGCCGGGGGGATTGTGAATTATGGCATTGCTCCCCAGGGCGGAAGCAAGGATACCTGGTGCTTCACCGACGACGTTGTGGAGCATAAGTCCATGATGACACACTTCATAGAACCCCTGGAGATCCACAGGGGAAGTGATCTGCCAAGCCGGGTGGCGGATAATATGCTGTGGCTGGGCCGTTATGTGGAGCGCACTGAGGGTATGCTCCGGGTGATTCGAAGTGTGCTGACGAGATTAAACAGTGAAACCCGCCTGGATATCATGGAAGAATTTCCCTTTCTGCTGCGGGCCATGGCTGCTCTGGAGATCATAGCACCCAACTTTTCTCCCCCCGGTGACACCTACTCCATGCAGATCATAGAAGCGGAAATTCTGGCCTGTCTGTTTGATGCCAAGCGTCCCGGCAGCATTATCAGCTCTCTTTTAAATGTCAAACGGGTGGCCGCAAGTGTCCGGGACAGACTCTCCATTGATTCCTGGCATATTCTGGGACGCATGGAAAAGGAGATGGCCCAGTTTTCTCCCCACCGTCACAGTCGTATCAGTGAAGCCCAGGAGTTGGTCAACGAGATGATTCTCACCATGTCCGCCTTTGCCGGTCTTGCCCTGGAAAGCATGACCCGGGCCATGGGCTGGCGGTTCATGGATATGGGGCGACGTCTGGAACGATCCGGATATATGATTTCTCTGTTACAGAGCCTTTTTGCATCGGACCGGGAACCCATTAACCAGGAGCTGGAAGCCCTGCTGGAGGTGGCGGACAGCACCATCACCTATCACACCCGGTATCGCACCATCCTCCAGGTGGAACCCATTGTGGATCTTCTTTTGCTTGATGAATTGAATCCCCGGGCTGTGGGCTTTCAGATGGCGGCCCTGTTTGACCATGTGGAAACCCTGCCCGGCAGTGAGGTAAGAGCCTTTAAAACCAAAGAAGAGAAGATTACGCTGGATCTGACCACCCAGCTGCGGCTCACCGATATCCGGGAACTCATGGAAAAAACCCAGGAGGGTAAGCTGGGCCGGCTCACCCAGCTGCTTGATCATATGGACAAGGGTATTATCTCCCTTGCCAACCACATCACACAGCATTATCTAAGCCGTATTGAAACGGAAAAACAGCTGGGGAATTTTGGAAACCCCACGGTTTTGAAAAATGAATTTTCCCAGGCCGGAGTTCCCTATGCAGTATAATATATCTCATATCACCCGGTACAGCCACGGCGATGTGGCCTCTTTATCCCACAATGAGCTTTTTCTGACTCCCCGCCAGACACCCACCCAGAACTGTGTGAAAACCACCATCACCCTTCTACCTGCCCCGTCCACCTTTTCCCAGCGGGTGGATTTTTTCGGCAACACCGCCACCACCACCACCATCCAGGGGGGGCATAATGCCCTGGAAATAACTGCCAGAAGTCAGGTGATCCTTACCCCGGCAGCCCCCATAAACCCGGAGCAGACCCCGGCCTGGGACCAGGTGAAGGAGATGGTGTGGCAGCATGCCGTCCCCGAAACCCTGGAGGCCTTTCAATTTGTGTTTGCCTCTCCCATGATACCGGTGCATGAGAAATTTGCCGCATGGGCCCGGGATCTTTTTCAGCCGGGGACGCCCATTCTAAAGGCAGCTCTGGCATTGACGGATAGAATTTTTACCCAGTTTAAATATGATCCCGGTGCCACCACCACCACCACATCGGTGGATGCGGCCTTTGACATGAAACGGGGGGTGTGCCAGGATTTTGCCCACATTGAAATCGCCTGCCTGCGTTCCCTGGGGCTTTGCGCCCGTTATGTCAGCGGTTATCTTCATACCTTGCCGCCTCCGGGCAAGGAAAAGCTTGTGGGGGCAGATGCCTCCCATGCCTGGCTTTCCATCTTCATTCCGGGCATGGGCTGGGTGGATCTGGACCCCACAAATAATGTCATACCAACGGATCAGCATCTGACCCTGGCATGGGGACGGGATTACAGTGATGTCACCCCGGTGAAGGGAACAGTGTTGGGGGGGGGAGAGCATCGGTTGAGTGTTTCTGTGGATGTGGCTGCTGTGTAGGTGCAGATGTCGTCAGGAAGAAATGTGTCTGGCCCCTCCCCAAAGTAGCTCATGTTGTCACAAAGCCCCTTATTTCCATGACAACCTTGCGCAGTCCTTGCTGTCAAGAGCGTTCAGATAGGTTTTTAAAGCTTTGATACCTGTCAGTTGCTGTTTTGTCCTGGGCAGGCACAGGTGGGAAGGGCCTTTAAAAGACAGGGGTAGGGTGGGGGCTGTTGTGGTATCGTCGGTCCGGTTCCAGATGATGCCGGAAAGAGAGATCCCCGCGGTTTCAAGGTTTCTGTATATCCGTTCCGTTTCAGACAGCGCCAGGGGATTGGGGTTGAGGACCACCGTTATGGAGACCTGTTCCTGATCCTGAAATTGTTTTTCCAGTGCCTGGTAATTTGCCTTCATATCATTTATTTTTTTTAAAATCTTATCCCGTTCATAGGTTTTTCCAGCAAGTTTCACCCGGTTGACGATCTCCTTTTTTCGGTTGATTTCTTCCCTAAGGGATTGGAGCTGGCTCATCCACCGATGGGAAAGGGCGGGCAGGTTGAAAAATTTCACGGACAGGGCTGTGGGAGGCATGTCAAAGATGATAAGATCCATATGATCCCAGGTCTTTAATGTCTCTTCAAAGGCCATGATCAGGGCATGTTCTTCAAGGCCGGGGGAGAATTTCAGGATATCAAAATGTTTTTCCAGATTAAAGGCAGTGAGATAGGAATAGTTTTTTTTAAGAGAGTGCTGTGTCTCTTTTAGAAATATCTGAATCATGCGCTCCTGGTCAATTTCTCCAGCAAACAGGCCTGGGCTGACCTCCTTTGGGGTATGATTCAGCGGTGTTTCAAAAATATCTGACAGGTTATGGGCAGCATCCATGGAAACCACCAGGACTTTTTTGCCCGTCATGGCGGCACCAAGGCCTGCCAATGCAGACACAGTGGATTTCCCGGTGCCCCCCTTTCCCATGTAAAAAACGATGTCAGGTTGTTTCATCTGTGATCCTTTGGCTTGTGTGTGGTGCGTGTCTGGAATCATTGCCTGCCAGTGCATTTCAGTTATGCGGGGCGTATTACGAGACATCAAAAATGGAGAAAAGGTGGGAAAGGGGTTCATTGGCCGTGTCAATTTTTTTCATCATGAGCATCATTTCCCTTTCCATAAGAGGTAAGAGTTCAAGGGAGATCTGCATGGGAGGAGAGGGAATACCCACAAAGGCTCCCTGGACCAGCAGGGCAAATATGTGTTCCAACTCTTCCAGTTCCGGTTCCAGGGCCTCCACGGCCTTGTCCCTTGCCACGGTGTCGGCCGTTTTCCACAAGGTGACCAGATGGGCTTTTACCTTGTCGGCGATGGATTTGATGCTTTTTTCAGGTGTGTGTTTATCTGGCTCTGAAGATCCGTTTGTCAAAGTCGATTCTCCTGTGGGAGGGGTAATAGTAGTAAACGGCATAGAGCGCCATGAGAAGCGTGGCGGAGACATAAAATTTTTGAAGTTCCAGAATAAGGGCCGCTATTCCGAGATAGGGTGTTACCATGGCACTTATGAGCAGTTGTTTCTGGAATTTAAAAAAAGAGGCCGTGCTCACCTTGTTTGCCTGGGCCGCCTTTCTGGCAAACAGCGTTCGCAACAGCAGGGGGAGGGCCAGGGCAGTTATGGTGGCGGTCATGAAAAGGAGGGGTGAAAAGTACATGGGCACTGTCACCAGATGAGGCAGGGGGATGGAAAATCCTTGATCAAGAATGCCCATGATTCCCACACACAACACCACGGGGGCCAGGGCTGCAAGATATATTTTTTTTAATGAATCGGTCACAGCGCTCACTATTAAAACACGGTCTGGTTTAAAAGGGGGAACCCGAAAGTTATGAAATACAATAAAAATTCGGGCTTGGTCACAGCATGGGCCACCTTGGGGTGGGGTCAGGCTTGTATTATTGGCATTATCGGTGCTTTTGGCCTTTGCACAGTCTGTGGTCGATAACGCCAATAGCACAAGCCTGACCCCGTTGGTCTACCAAATGTGACGGGTGGCAGATCTTGTGATCAAGTCCTGCACAGCCAATACTGGTCGCCAGTTCTTAGTGGAACGTATTATTAAAATTCCCACTGAATTTTGCAACCCTTTTTCTAAATATTATTCCGGGTCAAGTACGTAAAGTACTTTTAAAAAAATCTATCTTTTGACGGAATAAGAATGATATGCTTTATCTTAAAAAAGGGGCTTAATTAATACTTTCGCCAATTATATTTTTAATCAGTTTACCAGCCATAGGATTTGCTTTTTAAATCATAAATGCACAATATACAGGGCCTTGTGATCCTGATAATAAACACATTCTAAAAATTGGCGAAGCTATTGTTAATGACATCTGGGTTTATATGACAAGGTAGCCTTCAAGTTTACCTCAGCAAAACCGCCCCTCGACGGGCAATAGGAACCGGCCAATTGGGCCGTCTACGGTTCCGGGCCGGGCCCATTGCCCGTCGGGGGGGCGGCGGCATGGTCGCATTTTCAATATTCGTTGTGGCAGGTGGTTACTGCCATGTATGTTTTATATGAAACGCCGTACAACAGACTGGAATCGTAGGGGGTTCATTTTTCGTTGTGGCTGGTATCTACAGCCATGTGGGTTATATAAAATGGGGGATGATGATTTTATGCAAATTCTTGAAAAATTTGTCAATTTCGTTGACAGCCTGAGTGATAAAATAGGGCATCTTGTGGGCTGGATGACAACTCTGATGGTCCTTACCGTGTTTTATGATACGGTGATGAGATATACCTTCAATAAAGGAAATGTTGCGCTCCAGGAATTGGAATGGCATCTTTTTGCCATTGTCTTTTTAATCGGCGCTGCATATACCCTGAAAGAAGATGGGCATGTCCGTGTGGATATCCTCTATGTGGGGCTGTCGAAAAAAACCAAAGCCTGGATTGATTTTTTAGGGATTTTTGTTTTTTTGATCCCCTTTTCTATTATGGTCATCATCGCCACCAAGGGCTTTATCATGAATTCCTGGGCAATCCGCGAAATTTCACCCGACCCGGGAGGGCTGCCGGCACGGTATATTTTAAAAACAATGATTCCTTTGGGATTTTTCCTTCTCATTGTGCAGGGATTATCCCAAGCCGCTAAAAATTTTATGATCATCAGGGGATACAAACGACAGGGGGATAAAGCTTAATGGAATTTATCACTGAGTTTTTACCGCTGATCATGTTTGCCGTTGTTTTTGCGTTGTTGCTTTTGGGATTTCCAGTTGCCTTCACCATTGGCGGCGTTGCCATGATGTTCGGTCTTTACGGATTTGGCCCGGGTTTTTTTGATCTATTGCCCTTGAGAATCTGGGGGACCATGGAAAACTTTTCCCTCATGGCTGTCCCCTTGTTTATTTACATGGGGGTCATGCTGGAAAAGTCCGGCCTGGCTGAAGAATTACTGGAAGCGATGGCCCTTGTTTTCGGCAGACTCAGGGGGGGACTTGCGATTTCTGTTGTTTTTGTCGGCGCACTCATGGGGGCATCCACCGGCATTGTCGGGGCCACAGTTGTGACCATGGGACTTCTTTCCGTGCCCACCATGCTTCGAGGCGGCTACAATAAGAGCCTGACCACAGGAACGGTTGCGGCCTCCGGAACACTGGGGCAGATCATTCCCCCCAGTATTGTCCTTGTTCTCCTGGGGGAAATCATGAATGTTTCGGTGGGGGATCTGTTTCTTGCGGCCATTATTCCGGGATTAATCCTTGTGGGTCTTTATATGCTGTATATATTGATTATCGCCCAGGTAAAACCGGAATGGGCACCCCCCATTGATCAGGAAATACTTGATCAGATGACACGAAAAGAACTTCTGGGAAAAGTTTTCAAGGCCCTTATTCCGCCCCTGGCATTGATGATTTCTGTGCTGGGTTCCATTTTTGCAGGTATCGCTTCCCCCACGGAGGCAGCATCTGTGGGTGCGGTGGGCGCAACGATTTTAACGGCCATGCACGGGAGATTCAGTTACCAGATTGTAAAAGATGTGATGAATACAACCACCAAACTGACCTGTATGGTCTTTATTATCCTGGTGGGGGCCTCCACCCTGGGTCTTGTTTTCAGGGGACTTGGCGGGGACAGGCTGCTCCGAGAGCTGATCTTAAGCCTTCCCTTTGGAAAATGGGGAATTCTTTTTATAGTCATGTCCATCATCTTCATTGCTGGATTCTTTCTGGATTTCATTGAGATTACCTTTATTCATGTACCGGTTCTGGCACCGATCATGATTCACCTGGGGGTTGACCCCATATGGTTGGCAATACTTATTGCGGTAAATCTCCAGACCTCTTTTCTGACACCGCCATTCGGGTTTTCACTCTTTTATTTAAAAGGGGTCACCCCGCCTGAAATTTTAACCATGGATATTTACAGAGGCATTATTCCCTTTGTGATTATTCAGATTATCGGACTTTTAATTATCTGCCTGTTTCCCGAAACGGTTACCTGGCTGCCCAAAGTTCTTTCATAGTTAAAATTACAAAAGGGGCCGGAAAATATTTTCGGCCCCTTTTATTTGTCAATACCTTCGCCAAATTAAAAACATGGTTGTAAATATAAAAATATCAATACCCAATGTTGCGCTTTGAGTTCAGCAAAATCACCATATATATGGCGTTGGTTGGATCGGCGTAAAATTGGCGAAGGTATTAATTGTATAGATCCTATTTTAAATTCCTTTCAACTCCTGGTAAGGTTCTTCTGATAATTTGTTCCAGCCATAAATATTTTTCTGGAATGCAAGAAAGGCATCATACACCTTCTTGAACATGGGATCAGAAGCGGCAACTTCCTCCAGTACTTCCTGGGATAGTTTTCTTAGCTCTTTAATAACCGGTTTGGGGAATTCCTTGAGCTGAACCTTGTGGACATCGACCAGCTCCCTTAACGCGGCATTATTTTTTGCTTCAAATTCAGATAACATCCATATGTTGCTCTTGTAGGTGGCCGCATTCACAATGGCTTTCAGATCATCTGGCAATGTGTTCCAGGCATCCTTATTCACCATCAATTCAAAAGCTGTTCCAAACTCATGCCATCCCGGATAATAATAATATTTTGCGGCTTTGTAAAAGCCCAGTTTCAGATCATGAAAGGGTCCCACCCATTCGGTTGCATCAATGACCCCCCTCTCAAGGTTGGTATAGATATCTCCGCCAGCCATGAGAATCGCGCTTCCACCTGCTTTGGCCAGGACCTTGCCTCCCAGGCCCGGGATTCTCATTTTAAGGCCTTTAAAGTCTTCCATGGAGTTGATCTCTTTATTGAACCAGCCGCCCATCTGCACACCGGTATTTCCAGCAAGGAATGGTTTTAGATTGAATTTATCATAAACTTCTTCCCAAAGTTCCATGCCTCCGCCGGATAAAATCCAGGCATTGATGGACTGGGCATTGAATCCAAAAGGAACCGCAGCAAAAAATTGAGCCGCAGGCACTTTCCCTGCCCAGTAATAAGATGCCGCATGCCCCATTTGAACCGTTCCCTGGCTGACGGCATCAAATGAACCCATTGCCGGCACAAGTTCACCACCGGCATACACATCGATTTTCAATCTTCCGGCGCTCATTTCCTCTACCCATTGGGCGATTTTATCCGCACTTTCCCCCAGCATGGGGAAGTGGGGTGGCCAGGTGGTAACCATTTTCCATCTATAGGTTTTCTCCTTTGCCAATGCTGGAACCGCACTGGCGGCAATACCTGCACCAACAGCGGCGGCCCCAGCCCCCACATTTTTGATGAATTCACGTCTGTTGTTTTTTTTCATGCGGTATCTCCTTTTTCAGTTTAATGTTACTCATATATTACTACAAGTACAGGGAAGAACATCTTGATAACACTGGATGGATTACTTTAAGGATGAAAAGCGCAATAGTGTAAGCTTGAACCCTTCACATATCAATCAAGGCTGAAAGCTGAGGTGCATTAAAATTTGGGCATTCTTCATATGCCCTTAAAAATAGGTTGCACTTTTTAAAAACGACCTTCGACAAAAGGTGGGCTTGGTCGCAACCTGGGCCACTTTCGGGTGGGGTCAGCAATTGTGACGGGTTGACCATGCTGTGACCAAGCCCAAAAAAGGGCATGCACCAGGAGAAAGTGTAAAATATAAATGAAGAATGCCAAAATGTGTTGATTTTAAATGGTGAAGAATATTAATTTACTAAATATGTTTTAGGCAAAACCTTTTAGCAAGTCAAGCGATAATCCTTAAAAACTTGGCTTATGTTGTATTTTGGGGTCTTCGTCTAAGTAGGCCTGGGGAAAAAGGCATCAACTGTTTATTGGCGGGACGACAGGAACAGCCCTGAAAAAATAAGTAGTCCTCCTGTCATGTGAAAAGCAAAAAGACGTTCATCTAAAAAAAAACAGGCAATGACAGAGGTAAAGACGGGGATCAGATACATGAAGACAGACGCTGTTTCGGAACCAACGATTTTAACCCCGTAGTTCCAGAATATATAAGATAAAATAGAAGGGAAAATTCCCAGATACACAAACATCCAGACAATGGCGGCATTGACCTCAAATTTGCTGTAAAAAAAATACTCACATAGATAAAACGGCAGGATGCACAGGGTGCCAAAAATGATGGTCATGGTTAAAAAAGAAACAGAAGATATGGGGATTGTTCTTCTTTTTAACAGCACGGAATAAAGTGCCCATGATGTAATGGAGAGCAGAATTAAGAGATCTCCCGGGTTAAACTCAAATCCTGCCAGTCTGGCCAATGATCCTTTGGAGATGATAACTATTAGCCCGGCAAGGGAGATAAGTATACCAATTGACTGGGTCAATTGGGGTTTCTGGCGGTTAATGAGCCAGGCAAACCCCAGGGTAATGGCCGGCATGGCTGCAACCACCATGGCAATATTGGTGGCTGTTGTATATTGGGCGCCCAGGTAGAGCACTGAATTGTAAATCGCCACACTGGGGATAGATAAGAGAAATAGAAATCTCCAATTTTCCCGGATGGGCGTTCTATCTTTTTTAAGTTGTTTGAATGCAAAGGGAAAGATAAAAATAAGGGCTGTGATCCACCTGAAAAAAGACAGAGCCATGGGAGGAACCTGGTCGATCACCCCCTTGGCAACCACTGTATTGATGGCCCAGAACAGCACAGCGAAGCCAAGCCCCAAAAAAGCCCAAATAGCCTTACCATTAGTGGATGATCTTTTTTCCATTTTTCTCCGTATAGATCTCTGGGGCTTGTTTGTAAAACGCTTCATTGGTCATAATAGATGCGATAAAGGGGCGCTGGTCAGACAGTAATATTACCAAGGCGAATATTGACATATTAGAGCATGAATTTTTAACATGTTCTATGCTTTTGTCAACAGACTGTGTTAAATAACGATAAAACAAAATAACCGTGTCAATAAATCAAGACAGACTTCACCCCAAAGTGGTCCATGTTGTTACCGAGCCCTCAAAATATTATTATTCA